>NZ_DKSP01000119.1:66065-82708 GCF_002472745.1 Sphingobacterium sp. UBA7253
AAATCTATAATTACCGCTTTTTCCCCTTTTTTTAGCTTATCTAAGCTAGTTCTATTACGCATCTGCCTGTTTTTTTGAATTCTTCAAATATACAGAATTTCTACCATTTAGAATGATTCTAATGTCATAGTTATGTATTTAGTAAAAAACAGCTATCTTTACTATTCAGAACGATTAATTATCAACCAGAATGAAGATTGAGGACGAAATCAAAGTAAGTAAATTCAGCAATGAATGGCATCGTTGTACGGTAAATATTCTTTACACGTACAATTGGATTAACAATGAGCTTGAACAGCGTGCTGCCAAAGAAGGAATCACTTTGAAACAGTTTAATGTCTTGCGCATATTGAGGGGCCAATATCCCAAGCCTGCAACCAATAATCTGATTAAATCAAGAATGTTGAGTACTACACCAGATATTTCGCGTATGATTGATCGCATGGTTTCCAAAGAATTGGTTTCACGTTGTCAATCGGGTGGTGATAAAAGGGCAGTGGATTTGGTTATCACTGAGAAGGGCCTCGAGATTCTTAAGAGTTTAGATGAGGATATGTTGATGAAGGATCTTTTACCCGATCGAATTAGCGAAGAAGAGGCAATGACTTTAAGTGCACTGTTGGATAAACTTCGCGGCTAAAGAAATTAATGCGCATGGTCATGATGTTCATGATCATGCGGTTGTTGATGCTGATCGTGCCCATGATCATGTTCTCCGACAAATAAGAAACTTCCGAGTGCAATAGCAACACCGGCTATCACAGCAATCATTTTCTTTTTATTGAATTTATGATGGTCAATTGAGCCCGATTCAAAAAGTATCGTTGTCGATATGTGCAAGAAGATACCAATAACCACGGCCATGATTTTATCAAAATATTGCTGGATATTGCCTACTTCACCTGCACTGATGGCTTTGCTCAGCAAAAAGCCAAAAGGGGTCATTGCTGCAAATAAAGCTAGTGTAATGAGGATGGTGTTTTTCTTTAAATGCGTGCTTATTAGAATACTTCCCAATGCAAATGCCGCCGGAATGTGGTGGATGGATATGCCTAGTGCAAGTTCAGTCTGATGTGTTGCCGCGAGTGGCATGCCTTCAAGGAAAGCATGAAGACATAGACTGAACATAATACCTATTGGAAAACGATGATTGTGGTGGTCGTGATCATTGTCGGTATGGATATGGCCATGCTCGATCCCTTGGGAGAACTGTTCAAGAAAGAGCTGGAAAAGAAATCCAGCAAGCACATAAATACCCAATACCTCAGGTGAAGTATTGTTAGACTGATAGACATGCGGAATGAGGTGCAGTACCGTAATAGAGAATAAATAGGCTCCACTGAAAGAAAGGATGAGTTTAAGGAAACTGGTTCCTTTCTTTTGTACAAAAAATACAGCAATTCCACTTGCAAATGCAGGTATGAATAAAATTAAAATCAATAAAATTGAATTCATTATACGTGTTCAGTTTTAAAAAAGCTAGGCACAAACCGTTTGAATAAGTAGCCTGTTGCCAATCCAACCAGGATACCTAAGGCTGAACCACAGAGGACATCAAACGGGTAATGGACACCAACATAAATTTGAGAGACTGAAATTAGGGTTGCCCAGGTAATACAAAGCCAAAGCACATGTTTCCATCTTCTCCGGAAAAGTACAATCCAGAAAAAAGCAAGGGAAAAATGATTGGCCGCATGAGAGGAGGTAAAGCTAAAGCCGGAGCCGCATCGCACCCGGATGTTGACATTTTCTTTAAACTCCACGTCGTTACATGGTCTAATCCTTTTTACAGTCTTTTTGATCAAATGAGATGATATACCATCGGAAATTCCGAAGGTAACCAAGGTCATGGCAACAATTAGAATTCCCGTTTTTCCATAGGTCTTTATGAAAAATATGATCAGAAATAAATACAAGGGGGCCCAGGTATATGGATTGCGTAGTATAGGCAATAACCAATCAAACACGGGGTTACTCAAGCCCTGATTAATGGCCAGAAAAATCTCTTGATCGATGTGTACTAATTGTTGAATCATAAATGTTGCTGATGACAATGAAATTCCCAAACTTTAAAAACTCACTTTTCAAAAGTAAAAATAATTTCATTGCAAACGGTTGTTTCTTTTAAAAACAACTTTGTTGCAACAAATATACGTTAAATATTCATTAATTATAATTTTAATTCGATATTTTATTGCCATTGTGCTAAATTTACACGTTAATCAATTCAAAAGAAATGACTTTAATTAAATCAATATCAGGAATTCGAGGTACGATAGGCGGGCGTGCTGGAGAGGCACTTACCCCAATAGATATCGTTAAGTTTACAGCTGCTTATGGCAAAATAATTGTTAAGCAGAGTGGTATCAAAAAAATTGTTGTTGGAAGAGATGCGCGTGTTTCTGGTGAGATGGTAAGTAATTTGGTGATTGGTACCTTGCAAAGCATCGGTGTTAATGTGGTTGATTTAGGTCTTTCAACAACGCCAACGGTAGAGATCGCTGTACCTATGGAAAAAGCTGCTGGTGGTATTATTTTGACTGCTTCACACAATCCAGGTCAATGGAATGCACTAAAGTTACTGAATGCAAAGGGCGAATTTATTTCAGATGCCGAAGGGCAAGAGGTATTGGCCCTTGGTGAATCCTTAGACTTTGATTTTTCCGAAGTTGAAGCATTAGGACAGGTTCATAAAGACTATTCATATTTTCAGAAACATGTAGACGCTGTATTAGCGTTGGAATATGTTGATAAGGAAGCTATTAAAGCCGCTAATTTTAAAGTTGCTTTGGATGCCGTAAACAGTACAGGTGGTACATTTATACCTGCCTTATTGGATGCGCTTGGTGTGCAGACAATCTATAAAATCCATTGTGAGCCGAATGGTCAGTTTCCGCATAATCCCGAACCATTAAAAGAGAATTTGACAGATCTATCAGCTGCGGTTATTGAAAACAAAGCTGATTTAGGGATTGCTGTAGATCCAGATGTAGATCGATTGGTCTTTATGATGGAGGATGGTGAGCTATTTGGTGAAGAATATACCTTAGTGGCAGTAGCAGATTATTTATTGCAGCATAAAAAAGGAAATACAGTTTCTAATTTATCTTCTACACGCGCACTGCGTGATGTGACTAAAGCACATGGTGGCGAATATTATGCCGCTGCTGTTGGTGAAGTCAACGTGGTTACAAAGATGAAGGAAGTGGATGCGGTAATTGGCGGAGAAGGAAATGGCGGTGTTATCTATCCTGCATCTCACTATGGCCGTGATGCACTGGTAGGGGTAGCGATCTTCTTGACACATCTGGCTAAACTTGGTAAAAAAGCCTCCGAATACCGCGCCTCTTTACCGCAGTACTTTATGTCAAAAAACAAGATTACACTGACTCCGGAATTGGACATTGACAACTTATTGGCCAAAATGGAGGAAAAATATAAAAATGAAGACCATTCAACAATCGATGGATTGAAAATAGACTTTGAAAATGAATGGGTTCATTTACGTAAATCGAATACCGAACCGATTATTCGGATTTACTCGGAGGGACCTACGCCTGAAGCTGCTGAGCAGATCGCGCAGAAGATTATCCGCGAAATTGAAGAAATAATTAAATAAAGATAAAAAGCTGCCTATGCAGCTTTTTGTTTTAAGACTGATCTCATCGGAAGAGGATTGTCTTAGCTATTACGAAGTTTTATAATGTATGATTAGAAAGATCATTTTAGGTACGTATTGTTTTCTTAGTTTAATTTTATTTGTCTTTCCGACAAGTGCCCAGCAGCCTATGGACGAAATCAATGGGCTACTGGATCGTTGGCACAAAACTTCGGGTGAGGTAAAGTATGGTCCATTTTTGAATGTTATTGCTTCAGATGGAGTTATTTTGGGTACTGATCATGATGAAAGGTGGGATAAAGCCCATGCAGAGAAGTTCAGCGATCAATATTTCAATCCCAAAAATGCCTGGACTTACACCTATGACAAGCGGCATATCAGCTTTAATGCCGATAGCACGACGGCCTGGTTTGATGAAACGTTTAAGATCAATACCAAGTCCTTTCGTGGCGTGGGCGTATTAAGTAAGCAGGATAATGAATGGAAGCTTCGTCAATACAGCATGTCCATGTCGGCACCTTATGCGGATGTGAAAGCGGCCGTAGGTGGAAAGGCAGGTCAGAAAATTCACAGTAACCTGTTATTGGTGATGGTGCTGTTTTTCTTTATGGCCATGTTATTTGTGCTGAGTCAACGCCTCAAGATCTCTTACCCCATTCTGTTGGTTGTTGGCGGACTTGTGATCTCGTTGATCCCCGGGGCACCTGTCATAAGTGTTGATCCTGATATCGTGTTTATGGTATTTTTGCCACCCTTACTTTTTGAAGCAGCCTGGTATACCAATTGGGGGAATTTTCTAAAGTGGCGACGGTCTATTTTTATCATGGGCTTTGGTTTGGTCTTCTTCACATCGCTGGCGATTGCCTACTTTTCGGTCAGTATTATTCCGGGATTTACCTTGGCGCTGGGCTTTTTACTGGGTGGGATTATCTCTCCTCCAGATGCCGTGGCTGCTAGTTCTGTCCTGAAAGGAGTAAGCATTCCTAAACGTGGAATTGCGATATTGGAAGGGGAAAGCCTGGTGAATGATGCAGCCTCATTGACGGTATTTAGATTTGCATCCATTGCGATTCTTACTGGCCAGTTTGTGATGAGCAATGCGACGACGCAGTTTCTGATGTTATCGGTCATGGGTGTTGTCGTTGGTCTGGTCATCGGTCACATCCTCTATATATTCCTACGTTATGTTGCTAAGTCGTCGAGTATTTCAACACCCATAACCCTTATTGCACCTTACCTGATGTATATTGTTGCGGAGCATTTTGAGTGGTCGGGGGTCTTGGCCGTGGTTAGTGGCGGATTGTTTCTTTCCTTCCGGGCAGGGGATTACCTCAACTATCATACACGGATCCAAACCAAAGAAGTGTGGGCGACAGTGGGTTTTCTCTTAAATGGATTTGTCTTTATCCTCATTGGACTTGAACTCCCGGTGATCATCAATGGTTTGGGGGAATACTCCATGGAGGAAGCTATTGATTATGCATTGGCGATTTGTGTAATTGTTATTGTTTTGCGATTAATCGCCGTTTATCTTTCGGCTTTTGTTCCCAGGATATTATTCAAACGGGTCCGCATCAAGGAAAAGAGTCCAGGGTGGAAATTACCCCTGGTCGTTGGTTGGGCCGGTATGCGCGGAGTGGTTTCTTTGGCATCAGCATTAGCAATACCATTGACTTTATATGATGGAACGGCCTTCCCACACCGAAATCTGATTTTGTTCATTACATTTGTGGTGATTTTAGTGACGCTTGTTTTTCAGGGGCTTACATTGCCTTTGTTGATTAAATTGATAAAAATTGAAGAGGTCGATGAGCAAGCTTCAATGGAGGAGCAAATCGATGAGATTCGGGTACGTCTTGGTAAAGAATCTATTGCGTATCTGGATAAACATTACGCAAAGGAAATGCTGGAGCATGAGACAATTGCCCGTGTTAAAGAGCAGATCATCCGGAGTGTAAATGCATCCGAACGAGCGAAAGAGGAGGATACACGTGCGCAGCTTTCTGCAGTAAGGGGGCTCTATAATAAAATTATGTTGGAACTTTTGGCGCTACGTCGTGACGGCCTGTACAAGATCAAGGAAAGCAAGGCCTTTGACAGTGATGTTATTAAAGAGATCGAGTATTCCCTGGATTTGGAAGAATCGCGTTTGTCGCGCAAGTAGTTGTTTATAAGTGAGTAAATCTCAGTTTTTTTGCACTGCGAAACCTAGCTCCAGTGTTGCAAAAAATAGTGCGCCGTTGTTGTAAGAAATAGCGTGTAGAGGTGCAAAAAATAGCGAATTTAGCTTATAATGCTAAATTCGCTATTTTTCCTTTATCACCCACTAAAAATATCGCTTGGCCTTTTTTTGCCTTTTGTACGGCATTGAAGCTTTCCTTTCCGATAGGCGTCCAGTTTTTTCCGCCGTCATTAGAGAGGTCTGTACCCGAGGTTCCCGTGCTGATCAGCTGTTTTTTTGAAAGGTAAATAACGGCCGACTTAAAGCCATCGGGAGCTGTTTCTGCCGCAAACCATGTTTTACCGCCATCGTTGGTTAACAGGCTATTTTTGTCTTTGTTTTTATCCTCTTTGTAATCGCCACCGACTACAATACCAGTTTTCGACGAGTAAAATGCAACGGAAAAAGGACCGGTGCTATTTTTCCCCTGAATGATGGGGCAGCTGTAACGTTGCCATGTGTCCCCCTGATCTTTGCTGCTGTAGATATTGGCTGCTGTTCCACCGGTGGCAATCCAGTATGTCCCTTTATTATCGCAGTAGATGGAGGTTCCACTGGCCGCAAAACCGGCCTCTCCTTCAGTAATTGTAAAGTGCATATTCGCGGATATATCTTTCCAGGACCTTCCGAAATCGATGCTTTTTAATAGTGGCATTTTCCCCTGAATGGCGTCGCCAAAGGCAATACCGATCCCTTTTGGTGTAAAAGCAAAACCGTCATAAAATATTTCGGGCCGCTTATCTATGAATACTTCTTTCCAGCTTCGACCGCCGTCATGGGTACTTAAGATGATGGCCGGGGAACCTGCCGAAATAATTAAGGCTTCGTTCTCATCAAATGCTTCGATATCCCTAAAATCTGTTTTTTCGTAGCCAATTGGATTTACCCACTGCCAGTTTTTTCCAGCATCGGTGCTGAGCCCGACGGTACCATTGCTTCCGCTTACCCATACAGTTGTATCATCGACTACACTTAGGCCTCTGTAGCTGCTGTTGCGTTCTTGATTTACGATGTTGATTTTTGCTTGTTGAGCACTCAGCTGGCTCAATAAGAAGGTTTGGATAATAAAGACCAGAAATAAAGGTTTCATGTGGTTATGCTTTTTATTTAAACAAATCTACTCGTCTTTTTGAAATTTTTCCCTGTTTTTTTAAGATTGTTTTGCGGAGCTGAAGAAATCCAACGGTCATTTTCCGTGGTGATTTAAAATAAGGAATGCTCAGTACGACCAACAGCGCGATGCAGGCGGAAGTGCCGAGGGCTCCGCCATAACCAGTAAAAAATTTACTGGTATTGAGCAGTATTGTCGTGAAAATAGCGCCAGCTAGAGCCAAACCGAAATAGGTTGATAACTGGTTTTTGGAGACCATGCCTATAAATGACGCGCCTATAAAAATAGGGGGAATGTACTGTGCGAGATGAGGAGGAACACTTTGTGGGAAGAAATGTAGAAAACCTGCAACAAGTAAGGTCAGCAATGCCGATGAACGCACTGCCCCTTGGTGAAACTTGGTGTTGACATAGTATGTCGCCGTGCTCCCGATGATGCCAACTAGGTATAAAATGAATGTTTCCATATTACTTAAAAATATATAAAAGGAGGTAAGTCAGTGAAACACCAAGAAAGGCCAATGTGCCTAGTTTACCGCCGACACCATTTAATAAACTTTTCGATACAATCAGAAAGATCGCTGTAAAAATACTCGCTGCTAAAATAAAAGAGAACCCATGAGCCACTTGCGCATTGGACATTCCTACAAATGCGCCGCAATAAATTGCTGCTGGAAGGTGGGGCAGATAAGTCGAATTTTTGTTGATATTTGGAATGAAAGAGGCTATGGTACCTGTCAGCGCTGCCCCCAATACAGGACCCAAACCGAAGATCTGATTGAAATAGTAGGATGAAATCGCACCTATAGGTACCCAAATAGCAATTTTAATCGATTCATATTCATGCCTGTGATGATGAATGGGCGATTTAAGGTAACTGTATAAGATCAGTAAGGACAATAGGCCAATAAAAGCCAATACAATATAAGAATGTGTATTTTCTACAAAGATGGCCACTAAAAAAAGGGCCTGAATGACGAATAATAAGCAGATGCTTATTATCCTAAATTTCTGCCGGGCTTGCATTTAAACAAATTTAGGCAAAGGTACTGATTATTTGTCTATTCTATTGGTAGATTTTCTTTTTATCAATATGGGATCAAGAACAATCTGTTCGATGGCATCGTACGGATTTTTTTGTTTGACCATTTTCAGAAAGAGTTTTGCACATTCTTCCCCCATTTTGTTGGCCTGTTGATCAATACTTGACAGTGTAGGGCTAATAAAGGAAGAAAAGGTCTGGTTTGCAAAACCGATCACTCCTGTTGCTGGAATGGCAATATTTGCAGTTTTTAATGCCTGAATAATCCCGACAGCTGTAAAGTCATCACCACCAATAAAGGCGTCCGGTTGGATTGCAGATTTTAGAATCTGTTTAGTTCCTTTGATGCCGGCTTCAATGGATAAGTCGCCGCGAATGATAAAGTCTTCCCGTGGGGAAATCTGCGCATCTTTTAAGGCCGCTTCGAAACCATGGAAACGATCCTGGAAAATAGCGATTTCTTTGTCCGTTGTGATAAAGGCAATATTTTTGTAGCCCTGTTCGAGCAGGTGCTGTGTTGCAAGGTAGCCGGCTCTAAAATCGTCAAGTTTGACCACAGGAGCAGGAATATCTTTATGGGTACGGTCAAAAATAACCAGGCATTTGCGCTGATTGATCACTTCCTGAAAATGCTGGGTTTCTTGCGTCTCCAGCGACAACGAAGCAATGATGCCGTCTACCTGAGCTTCAAGTAAGGTCTTCACGCCATTGACTTCATCTTCAAACGATTCATTCGATTGATAAAGCAATAGGCTGTAGTTGTGTTTTTTTAACTCTTTTTCAATGCTATGTACGGCTTCTGCAAAAAAATGAATTTGCATGGTAGGAACAATGACACCGATGGTATTGGACTTGCCCGAGGAAAGAGAAGAGGCCAACTTATTGACGCTGTAATTCAATTCCTTTGCTTTGTCGAGCACCAGCTTTCGTGTCGCCTCGCTGATCGTAGGCACATTATTCAATGCGCGCGATACGGTAGAGACTGTCACTCCAAGCGCACGGGCTATATCATAAATTGTCGTTTTTTTATTCACGCTCCAAAGTAAATAATTTTATTTAATATTTTGATAATTCAGAAACATACCCTACTTTTATGCAACCGGTTGCAATATTAGGCCGATGTTGTTTTTTATAACCAATTTGAATTGATTACCATGTATTTATTAGGTATAGACGTAGGTACTTCTTCTGTAAAAGTTTCGATTGTCGAGGCATCTTCACAACGTAAGGTTTGCTCGGTGCAATATCCGGATGTAGAAGCTCCCATAATTACTTTGGAGCCCAATTGGGCAGAACAGAACCCGCTCGATTGGTGGGACTACTTTAAACAGGCTCTGTTGAAGGCAAACGGGCTGGGCCTGTATGACCCCAAAGCAATTTCGGCCATTGGCATTGCATACCAGATGCACGGCTTAGTTGTGGTCGATAAAGATCAGCATGTGCTGCGAAATGCCATTATCTGGTGCGACAGCAGGGCTGTTGAATTGGGAAATATCGCTTTTGAAGAAATCGGAAGGTCTTTTAATCTGAGTCATCATCTGAATTCCCCGGGTAATTTCACAGCGTCAAAGTTGGCCTGGGTAAAAGCAAACGAGCCGGAAATTTATGAAAAAATAGATAAGATCATGTTGCCGGGGGATTTCATCGCCATGAAACTTTCGGGGCAGGTGACGACTTCCATTTCAGCCCTATCTGAGGGGATATTCTGGGATTTCAAGGATAATGTATTGTCGCGTACGATTATGGATTATTATGGCTTTGATGATCATCTTATTCCTGAGATCTTACCTGTGTTTTCAACGCATGGTCAAATTAAAGCCGCTGTTGCTGAAGAACTTGGGCTTTCTGGTACAGTGACCATCAATTATAAAGCCGGCGACCAGCCTAACAATGCACTTTCGCTGAATGTCCTTCAACCTGGTGAAGTTGCTGCGACCGCAGGTACTTCCGGTGTGATCTATGGCGTCAGCGACAAGCTGATCGCCGACCGCGAATCGCGTGTAAATACATTTGCTCATGTGAATTATCAGGAGAATGATATCCGTACAGGTGTACTGCTCTGTATCAATGGAACAGGCATTATGAATAGCTGGGGTAGACGTTTGTTGGGACGCGATTTGTCTTACGAACAGATTAACGCCCAGGCTGGCGCATCTCCTATCGGTAGCAAAGGATTGCAGGTTATCCCATTTGGCAACGGTGCCGAGCGGATGCTCAACAATCAAACGGTTGGAGCTTCAATTTCAGCGATAGATTTGAATAGGCATGAGACAAGCGATATACTGCGTGCTATACAGGAAGGGATTGCATATGCTTTTCGCTATGGTTTGGATATCATGCGCGAAAATAATCTGCATCCAAATATGATTCGTGCAGGTTATGCAAATTTATTCTTGAGCGCTGTTTTCAGGGAGTCATTTGTGGGAGCCACTGACGTTCCAGTTGAAATCTTTAATCATGATGGCAGTATTGGAGCCGCTCTTGGAGCAGGTATAGGAAGTGGGTATTATGCAGATTCTACAGAAGCTTTTCGGTCTTTGAAACCTGTGTATACAGTGGAACCTCAATTTGTAGCGCAATATGAGGAGCATTATCAGCAATGGAAGGAATTATTAAACAAACAAATAAATAGTAAATAAGATGAATATTATCAAAGGGAAAAAAGAATTTTTTAAAGGCGTTGGCCAAATTCAATTCGAAGGAAAGGACAGTACAAATCCATTGGCTTTCCGTTATTATAATCCAAAACAAATTGTTGGCGGCAAAACCATGGAAGAGTACTTTAAATTTGCCTGTTCGTACTGGCATTCTTTCAATGGTAACGGATCTGATCCATTTGGCGGACCGACACATCAATTTCCATGGGATGAAAGCAACGATGTAATCACAAGGGCAAAAGATAAAATGGATGCGGCATTCGAATTTATCAGTAAAATAAATATACCCTACTATTGCTTCCATGATGTGGACTTAGTTGATTATTCGGATAATGTGGTTGAAAATGAAAAACGTCTGTCGACTATCGTTGATTATGCGAAGGAAAAACAACAGGAAAGCGGTATAAAATTGCTTTGGGGAACAGCCAATCTTTTTAGCCATAAACGCTACATGAATGGAGCAGCAACTAATCCAGATTTTCATGTTCTTGCACATGGTGGCGCACAGGTCAAGGCAGCCTTGGACGCAACGATTGCTCTTGGTGGTGAAAATTATGTGTTCTGGGGTGGTAGAGAGGGGTATATGAGCCTTTTAAATACCAATATGAAGCGTGAGCAGGAACATCTTGCCCAGTTTTTACACATGGCCAAGGATTATGCCCGCAAAAATGGTTTTAAAGGAACTTTCTTTATAGAGCCGAAACCATGTGAGCCTACAAAACATCAATACGATTATGATGCGGCTACCGTGCTGGGCTTCCTGCGCCAGTATAATCTTTTGGAAGATTTTAAATTAAATTTAGAGGTAAACCATGCGACATTGGCCGGACATACGTTCCAGCATGAGCTACAGGTTGCTGTAGATGCAGGTAAATTGGGCTCCATTGATGCTAACCGCGGTGATTATCAAAATGGATGGGATACGGATCAATTTCCGAATGATATTAATGAATTGACCGAAGCCATGTTGATTATTTTAGAAGGTGGTGGATTCCAAGGTGGAGGTGTGAATTTTGATGCCAAAATCCGTCGGAACTCGACAGATCCTGAAGATTTGTTTTATGCACATATCGGTGGTATGGATCTTTTTGCGCGCGCGCTTATTACGGCAGATCGTATCTTGCAAGACTCGGATTACAAAAAAATACGGGCCGATCGTTATGCTTCTTTTGATACAGGCCATGGTGCGTCATTTGAAGAACGGACATTGACCCTGGAGAACTTAAGGGATTTAGCAGTGGAATTAGGTGAGCCGAAAACGATTAGTGGTAAACAGGAGTATTTAGAAAATTTGGTCAATAGATATATATAGTTCTAAAAATATTTCTATATTAGGCGATCAAATTAAACCAATTACCAATACATGAATAATTATTTAAGCACAAAAGATTACATCGTTTTCCTGGTATACTTTGTTATTGTAGCAGGTTACGGATTATGGGTGTATTATCGCAAAAAATCTGAATCTGTAGGTTCCAAAGACTATTTTTTGGCTGAGGGGTCATTGACTTGGTGGGCTATCGGAGCTTCACTTATTGCGTCCAATATTTCGGCCGAGCAATTTATCGGTATGAGCGGTTCCGGATTTAAGATGGGATTGGCTATTGCGACTTACGAGTGGATGGCTGCCATTACACTGATTGTCGTTGCGGTATTTTTTATCCCGGTATACTTAAAGAACAAGATCTTTACGATGCCACAGTTTCTCCATAAACGATATAATGGGACTGTTGCGATGATCATGGCCGTTTTCTGGTTATTGTTGTATGTTGTCGTTAATTTGACATCCATCCTCTATTTGGGAGCCATTGCGGTAAGTAGTATTTCCGGTATCAGTCTGGATGCCTGTATGTATGCCATTGCGATTTTTGCTGTGATCATTACATTGGGAGGAATGAAAGTAATCGGTTATACGGATATTATTCAGGTTTTCTTTTTGGTATTGGGTGGTTTGGCTACCACTTACCTAGCCTTGAATCTCGTTTCAGAGCACTATGGTGGCTCAGGAGTATTGGAAGGCTATCACTTGATGACCGAAAAAGCTTCCGACCACTTCCATATGATTTTGGATCGTAAAAATGAGAACTATCTCGATTTACCGGGGTTAACTGTGTTGATTGGCGGTATGTGGATCGTTAATTTGAATTACTGGGGGTGTAATCAATACATCACGCAACGCGCGCTTGGAGCAGATTTGAAAACCGCGAGAAACGGTATCTTGTTTGCAGCATTTCTGAAGTTATTAATGCCTATCATTGTTGTGTTGCCGGGTATTGCAGCCTATGTAATGTGGAAAGATGGCTTGTTCCAAAATGAAATGATGCAACATGGTGAGGTAAACCCTGACCACGCTTATCCAGTTTTGTTGAATTTATTGCCAGCAGGTTTAAAAGGCTTGTCTTTTGCAGCACTAACAGCTGCAGTGGTCGCTTCTTTGGCAGGTAAAGCAAACAGTATCGCTACAATCTTCTCCTTGGATATTTATAAAAAAGTATTCAATACAGAAGCATCGGACAAGAAATTGGTCAATATCGGCAAGCTAACTGTTGTGGTTGCCATGATTTTGGGTGTGCTGATTGCTCCACATTTGGGTATTGATAAAAAAGGTGGATTCCAATATATTCAAGAATATACGGGTTTTGTATCTCCAGGTATTTTTGCGATGTTCATTTTAGGATTCTTCTGGAAGAAAGCAACTTCAAATGCAGCTTTGTTTGCAACAATTGGTGGTTTTATTTTCTCCATCATCTTCAAAAAATTGCCGGATTGGGTCGATCTGTCATTCTTGTCATCGACAGGTTTCTCCGTTCCAAATCCAACAACAGGAGTCTACGAAATTCCATTTTTGGATAGAATGGGATTCGTCTTCATCATCTGTATTATCGGTATGATTCTCATCAGTATAGTCGACAATAAGCGCGGTGTCGTGCCAGCTGGATTGGAAGTTGATACCACGATGTTTAAACCACACCGGGCGTTTTTGGTCATTGCATTGATCGTAGCGCTATTGGTTACAGCATTATATTCTATTTATTGGTAAACCAATAGCAAATAAGATTTTAAAAACTCCTATCAATCTCGGTTGATGGGAGTTTTTTGTTTGTTTTAAAAATACCTATCTTGGTTTTACTAAAACCATTGCTTAACGAAAGATTGCTGCTATGAAAAGAAGATCCCCCTTGCTACTGATGACGCTGTTTGGATTGCTCACTACCTGTACGCCGATGCTGAGTTCCGCTCAGCGTACACAGAAACCACCTTTACATGGAAAACATTGGATGGCTATTACGGGCAAACCCTTGGCGGCAACAGCGGGTGCCCAGCTATTCCAACAAGGGGGAAATGCGGTGGACGCTGCTTGTGCAATGCTCGCAGCAACCTGTACGATGTGGGATGTACTGAGTTGGGGCGGAGAGACGCAGGCCTTAATTTATCATCCGAAACTAAAGAAGGTCATTGCGATAAATGCCTTGGGGGTAGCACCCAGTGGAGCGACAGTCGATTTTTTTAGATCAAAGGGCTACGAATTTCCACCAGAATATGGTCCCCTTGCTGCTGTCACACCGGGTACACCCGGCGGTTTGTGCTATATGTTGGCTCATTATGGAACGAAAAGTCTAGCAGAAGTATTAGCTCCTGCTCTTGAAATGGCTGCAGGGTACCCGATTGATGCGCAAACTGCAACGAGTATTGAACGTGGCAAAGAGCGCATTAAAGAATGGCCATACAGTAAAAAGGTGTTTTTAGTACATGATGGTAAATCCTGGGAAGCTCCCGAAGCCGGAGAGGTTTTTGTACAGCAGGATCTGCATAAGACCCTATCCAAATTGATAGAAGCCGAAAAGCAGGCTCTTGCAGCGGGTAAAGATCGAAAGGCTGCAATCATGGCTGCTTATGATCGGTTTTACACCGGCGATATTGCAGATGAATTTGTCCGTGGCAGTAAGGAGCAAGGAGGCTTAATCACGAAAGCAGACCTAGCCAATTGGAAACCTATTGAGGAGGAACCATTGCATGTCAATTATAAGGGCGTTGACGTGTATAAATTACAAGAATGGACACAGGGACCGGCCATGCTACAGAGTTTGCAGTTGTTGAAAAACTTTGATCTAAAGGCAATGGGTTATAATTCGGCTCCCTATATCCATACACTCTATCAGGTTATGAACTTGGCCTTTGCCGATCGGGATTTTTATTACGGTGATCCCTACGGTAAACCTAAGACACCAATTCAAGGCCTTTTGAATGAGTCCTATGCTAAGACTAGGGCCGCAACCATTGATCTTAAGCAAAATAACCCGAATGTACTTCCCGGAGACCCTTATCCCTACGAAGGTAAGCAGAATCCGTATCTTTCGTTACTGGAGCAGCGTAAGAAAGAGTTTACGCCACATACGGAGCTGAAAAATGATTTTGTCCCTAAACATGACGCACGCTCAAGTTCGTCGCGAACGGAATTGCCAAAAACAGCTCTTTTGGCATCTTTAACGGTGGATAGTGCTTATGTCGACCGTTTATTGCGGGGAACCACAAGCGTTGAAGCTGCGGATGAAGAAGGTTGGGTCGTTTCGATCACACCAAGTGGTGGTTGGCTCCCTGCCTGTATTGCCGGGAATACCGGGGTGGGCATGAGCCAACGTTTGCAGAGTTTTGTCTTAGATTCGTTGATTAACCCGTTCAATGTGGTCGAGCCGGGCAAAAGACCGCGTGTAACACTCACCCCTTCGATGGCGTTGAAAAACGGAAAACCTTACCTTTCTTTTGCTGTGCAGGGAGGAGATACACAGGATCAAAACCTATTGCAGTTTTTCTTGAATATGGTCGAGTTTGGTATGACGCCACAACAAGCCAGCGAAGCGGCCAATATCAACAGTAACCAGCTTTGGTTATCGCTGGGAGGAACGAAGACCGACGATCGAAAACCGCGCTCAGGTAGCCTTCTATTGGATAAAAATACAGCACCAGCAATTATCGAACAATTAAAGAAAATGGGGTATAGCATACAGCTCGGTGATCGTACCAGTGGACCTATAAATGCTATTTATTTCGACCAGCAGCACCATACACTTTGGGGTGGCAGCAGCAACAATGGGGAGGACTATGGCATCGGGTGGTAGTTTGTCATTAGCCTGCTGCTAGGTTTTGGTTTTGTTATCTCCGCGGTATTTGTTATCTTACCTACTGATCGGAAACTGATTTTTGTTATGGAGGGTAGTGTCAATAAATATTCGTTTGTTTTTCAGCCTGATGAAGCTGGTATTGTCTTGGTAGATGGCCTGAAGCGGCGATTACGTGCATCGTTAGCCGAACTGTTTCCCGACAAAAACAAAGGCTGGTATCCCAGTTGCAATTCCAAAGCCCATGTAACGATATGTGCTTTTGAAGCAGATGGGAGTAAACTGACAATGGCTATTGAGGCTTTGCAGGAGACTATGGTCTATGAGCGTAGTCAGTATGTTTATTTCGATCATTTTTCGTCATTTGCCGGTGGTGCTTTCTATATTGCACCGACAGTACATGCCCGCAGTTATCTCAAGGACCGGGCGCGGAAGGTTGTTCAAACTTTATCGGAGTTTGATTTGATCGAGATTAGCGACGAACCCCATATTTCGATTGGACGACGTCTGGAACCAGAACAGCTTGAAATTGCAAAAGAACAGTTGCGGTCTGTCGACCTGAGCTTTATGTGCAAGGGCGTTCATGTGCGGCAGTTTAAACCTGATTTAGGTCAGTATGAGATCATTGATTTTATACAGTTTGGCAACCAATCGAAGGAAAATTCTGGCCAGCTGGCATTTAAATTCTAATAATATCGCGGTTTAATTGCCTAATAATATAAAGCTTTTTATCTTTAAGGCTGACAATAGACGATATTGCACTTACAGTATTTTATGCATTACGACGAATCTCATCATAAATCCCTATCTGATATCCATGAAAGTGTAGATGTCAATCAAGGGAAATCCAAATTTAAGAAGATACTTAGTTTCTTTG
>NZ_DKSP01000119.1:82811-92532 GCF_002472745.1 Sphingobacterium sp. UBA7253
TTATCTCATTAGTGTTGGGTATATGGATCCAGGTAACTGGGCTACCGATCTTGCTGGAGGAAGCCAATTTGGGTATACCCTGATTTGGGTGCTGTTGATGAGTAATATCATGGCGCTAGTTCTACAGAATCTATGTGCCCGTCTAGGTATTGTACGCGGTAAAGACCTTGCGCAGTGTAACAGGGAAACCTATCCTAAACGGATGAATTTTGTGCTCTATGTACTTGCTGAAATTGCAATAGCAGCCTGTGACCTGGCGGAGGTTTTGGGTATGGCAATCGGTCTTAACCTCCTTTTCGGCATTGATCTGCTCTGGGGGGTAATGATCAGTTTTGCAGATACCTTCTTATTGCTCTATCTTCAGAAGCTGGGGATGCGGAAAATGGAACTTTTTATCATTGGCCTGATTGCGCTTATCGGCATGTGTTTCATGGTAGAAATGTTTTTGGCGAAACCGGATTTTGCCGAGGTGGCCACTGGGTTTATACCCAGTATCCCGAATAGTGCCGCACTATATATTGCTATAGGCATTATAGGTGCAACCGTCATGCCACATAATCTATATTTGCACTCGGCTCTTGTGCAGACACGGAAGATTGACCGGAATGAGGTTTCGATCCGAAAATCGCTCAAGTATAACTTTTGGGATAGCGCCATTGCTTTGAACCTGGCCTTTTTGGTAAATGCCGCGATATTGATTCTTGCAGCCTCTGTTTTTCATAAAAACGGTATGCATGACGTTGCCGAACTTGAAGATGCTTATCACCTATTGGGCAATCTTCTTGGAACGGAATGGGCCTCAAAATTGTTTGCTGTTGCCTTGATTCTTGCCGGACAGAGCTCAACGGTGACGGGAACCCTAGCCGGTCAGATTGTGATGGAGGGATACCTTCGATTGCGGATTAGTCCGACTTTGCGAAGGATTATAACCCGGCTTTTGGCGATTATCCCGGCTGTATTGGTGATACTTATTTCGGGTGAAGGTCGCGTTGGACAGCTGCTGATCTTTAGTCAGGTGATCTTGAGTATGCAGCTCGCTTTTGCCGTCATCCCGCTGATCCATTTTGTGAGCGATAAAGTCAAGATGGGTTCTTTTGCCATTAAACCGCTAACAAAAATTGCGGCCTGGCTGATAGCGGCCATTATCGCTGTTTTGAATTTTAAATTGGTCTACGACGAAGTGGTCGGCTGGATTGGTGAAGCCGATAATATTGTGGTAACGGTATTATTGCTGATGGGGGCGATGGGCTTATTCGTCTTGCTTATCATGACTGTATTATACCCCATTTTACTCAAATCGAAACCAACGGAGCTGGAAGTTCACCCACCATTCGAGGCATTGCATTTTGAACATAAGGGCTCTTTTAAGAAAGTTGTGATCGCGTTGGATTTCTCAAATTCAGATCAGAAAGTAATTCAATATGCTTTACAGTTGTCGCATGACGACACGACCTTTGTCGTTGTACATATTGTTGAGAGTGCATCGGTGAAATATACCGGGGAGTCGACGGATGATTACGAATCGCGTCAGGATTTGGAACGGCTGAAATTGTATGCTGATTTTCTATTGTCGCAAGGACATCAAACTGAATATGAACTGGGATACAATAACCGGATCAAGAGTATTGCAGAAGTATGTGAAAAATACGGTGCCGATCTGCTGGTTGTTGGAAGCCATGGGCACAGTGGTGTGAAGGATTTTGTTTTTGGTGAGACCGTTAACAAGCTGCGACATGCGGTGAAAGTCCCTGTTTTTATCGCCCAATAGGCCTTAAGGAGCTATTCGAAAGAGCCTCTGTCTATTCACTGTAATTTTATTGCTGAAAAAGTGAGCGGAGCGATCGCTAAGTGCTAAATAATTCTTATTTTTGCGACATCAAATCAAGATATGAGCGACGCTATTAAACACGAGTGCGGAATCGCACTAATTCGCCTGTTAAAACCCTTATCTTATTATCAGGAAAAATATGGTACGCCATTTTATGGCATCAACAAATTGTACCTATTAATGGAAAAACAGCATAACCGTGGACAAGACGGGGCTGGAATTGCAACCATTAAATTTGATGTTAAACCTGGAAATCGTTACATTTCGCGTTACAGAGCAATGGGCTCAACTGCTGTGGCAGACATATTCGAATATGTACAGAAAAAATTTGCTTCTGTTCAGAAAGCATTTCCGGAGGAGTCAAAAGATACGCAATGGTTAAAAGATAACGTAAGTTTTACGGGAGAAGTACTTTTAGGACATTTGCGCTATGGAACGCATGGAAAGAACAGCATCGAAAGCTGTCACCCATTTTTAAGACAAAACAATTGGATGTCTCGTAATTTGGTGGTAGCGGGTAACTTCAACATGACCAATGTGGACGAATTGTTGCAACAGTTATATGAGTTGGGACAACATCCAAAGGAAAAAGCGGACACCGTAACCGTTTTGGAAAAAATTGGCCATTTCTTAGATGATGAGAACCAAGATCTTTTCGATCAATTCAAAAAAGAAGGTCATTCTAATATTGAGATCAGCTCGCTGATTGCTAAAAATATTGATGTTACCAAAATATTGAAGCGTTCGGCCAAAACTTGGGATGGCGGTTACACCATCGCAGGTATCTTTGGTCATGGTGATGCTTTTGTTATGCGCGATCCAGCGGGTATCCGTCCGGCGTTTTATTATCAGGATGAGGAGATCCTGGTTGTAGCATCGGAAAGACCGGTTATCCAAACTGCATTCAATATTCCAATTGGTGCTGTGAAGGAAATTAAACCAGGCCATGCCCTGATCGCTAAAAAAGATGGTACAGTATCCCAAGAGATGTTTAGACAGCCCGTAGAACAACGTTCTTGTTCTTTCGAACGGATTTACTTCTCACGTGGATCAGATGCTGATATCTATCAAGAACGTAAAGAATTAGGAAGATTACTGGTACCTCAGGTATTGGAATCTGTTAAAAATAACATCAAAAATACCGTATTCTCGTTTATTCCAAATACAGCTGAAGTATCTTACTATGGCTTAATGGATGGTATCAATACCTATGTTCGGGATTTTCAAAAAGATACTTTATTGAATCGCTCAGAAAAAATTTCTGATGAAGAATTGGATGAGATCTTGAGTATTAAACCTCGTTTTGAAAAACTTAACGTGAAGGACGCTAAACTACGTACGTTCATTACGCAAGATGCGGACCGTACAGACATGGTACAGCACGTATACGATACAACTTACGGTATTGTAAAGGATCACGAAGATACGATCGTTGCCATTGATGACTCGATTGTTAGGGGAACAACATTGAAACAAAGTATTTTAACGATCCTGGATCGTTTGAATCCGAAAAAAATCGTGATTGTTTCATCTGCGCCTCAGATCCGTTACCCAGATTGTTATGGTATCGATATGTCACGTATGGGTGAGTTTGTCGCTTTCGAAGCCGCAATTAATCTCCTAAAACAACGTGGTATGGCACATATTATCGATGAAGTTTATCAAAAATGTGTGTTATCAATGACTCAGGATGTTAATGATATCGATAATTATGTCAAAGCGATCTACGCACCTTTTACTGATGAAGAGATCTCGGAAGAAATCGCCCGAATCGTAAGACCTCACCACCTGAAAGCAGAGCTTGAAGTAGTTTATCAGACTTTGGATAATTTACACAAAGCTTGTCCAGATCATAAGGGTGATTGGTATTTCTCCGGTGATTACCCAACACCTGGTGGAAACAAGGTTGTCAATAAAGCTTATATGAACTGGATTGAAGGAAAGAATGTAAGAGCATATTTCAGCAGCTAAGTTCAAAATTATAATAGGAAGGGATGCATTTATGCATCCCTTTTTTTTTATATTCGTACCAATTAATTTCAATATCCTAAATTAAAAAACCGATTAAAGCAAGGGAAATTACTGTCCGTAAATAAATCTATCATGAAGCATATTTTTAAGAGCCTCTATTTTCAAGTCATCGTGGGTATACTTATGGGGATCATCTGTGGTATCTATTACCCCGATTTTGCTGTTAAGCTAAAACCATTAGGAGATGCTTTTATTAAACTGATCAAGATGGTTATTGCGCCATTGATTTTTAGCTCCATTGTGATCGGGATAGCGGGCATGCAGGATACAAAAAAAGTGGGGAAAATCGGTTTAACCTCCATTATCTATTTCGAGATCATGACAACGATTGCCCTGATTATCGGTTTGGTCTTTGTTAATTGGATACAGCCGGGTACTGGCATGAACGCCGATCCAGCTAGTCTTGATGTATCTTCGGTATCTCATTATATTTCAGAATCCAAAGAGCCACATAGTTTTATGGATTTTATCATCGGGATCATTCCAGGTAATGTGATAGCTGCGGTAGCGTCGGACAACATGTTGCAGGTACTCGTTTTTGCAGTGCTATTTGGGATCGGTATGACAAAAATAGGGCAGAAAGCTTGTGAGCCTGTGCTCAATGTATTGCAATCTTTTCTGAAGGTTCTCTTCTCCATTATCAAAATGATCATGTACCTGGCTCCAATCGGGGCAATGGGAGCAATGGGTTTTACGATCGGTAAGTTTGGAATCCAGGCCTTATCTAAACTCGGTATGCTGATGTTGAGCTTCTACCTGACCTGTTTTATCTTCGTGATCATCGTGATTGGGGCCGTATTGTATTTTTATCTCAAGGTGAATGTTTTTAAGTTTTTAAAATATATCAAAGAAGAGATTTTAATCGTTTTGGGGACTTCCTCATCCGAGTCGGCGTTGCCGGGCATTATGCAGAAGATGGAAGATGCGGGTTGTGCCAAGCCTGTTGTGGGTTTAGTTATCCCCACGGGCTATTCTTTCAATCTGGATGGGACAAGTATCTATCTGACCATGGCAGCGGTCTTTATTTCGCAGGCGCTCAATATGCATCTCAGCCTGGAGCAGGAAATTACCTTATTGCTGGTGTTGTTATTGACCTCTAAAGGTGCTGCAGGTGTAACAGGAAGTGGTTTCGTTACCCTCGCTGCGACCTTGCCTGTTGTTGGCCATGTACCGGTGGAATCAGTCGCTTTGATCTTTGGTGTAGATCGTTTTATGAGTGAAGCAAGGGCGATAACCAATTTGATCGGAAATTCAGCGGCAACGCTGGTGATTTCAAAATATGAAGATAGTTTGGACGAGGAGCTCCTACATGAAAAGTTAGGTTCTAAACGATGATTTCTGCAATCAAAAGCTATGATAAAGAAGCTTGGCTCCAACAAAGAATTGTTTGAAAAGTCAGCTCAAACCGTTTAAGAATAGCTGATAAGGTTCTGTGAGCGAAATAGAAGATTATATCTCCTATTACAATAATCAACGGATAAAACTAAATTTAAATGGAATGAGCCCGACAGAATATCGAGCTCATTATTACAAATCTAATTAACTAAATTTGTCCAATCTTTTGGGGGCAGTCCAAATTTTGAATAGCCCCTTTCTATTCAAAACCTTTCAGGTATCTGTTAATTCTCTTTTTTTGTATTTTCTATATCTTGAGCCAGATCGATGGCACCAGTTACTTTTTCTTCCAATAGCGCGAGTTTGATCACCTGCGACATTTCAGTCACATAGTGGAATTGCATGTCTTTGATATAATCTTCCTTGATTTCCAAGATGTCTTTTTCATTGGATTTACAAAGGATAATATCTTTGATGTTCGCACGTTTTGCGGCAAGGATTTTCTCCTTAATACCGCCAACAGGCAATACTTTTCCACGTAATGTAATTTCACCTGTCATGGCTAATTTTTCCTTCACTTTACGTTGGGTAAATAGCGATGTCAGTGCTGTGAGCATGGTTATACCAGCTGAAGGGCCATCTTTTGGAATGGCACCCGCAGGAACGTGGATATGGATATCCCAATGGTCGAAAACGCGGTAGTTAATGCCGAAATCCGAAGCATGGGCTTTCAGGTAGGCTAGTGCTATCGACGCAGATTCTTTCATGACATCACCCAAATTACCTGTCAGGCTCAAACGTCCTTTTCCTGGGCTCAGCGAAGATTCTATAAATAAGATATCGCCGCCGACAGAAGTCCAGGCTAAGCCCGTTACGACACCGGCAACATTGTTATTTTCGTAGATGTCCTTATCAAATATTGGAGCACCTAGGATATCAAGCAGATCCTGTTCGTTGATGCTCGGACTGTAATCCTTTTCCATGACAATGCGTGTTGCAATACCACGTACCACAGAGCCGATCTTTTTTTCTAATCCACGCACACCAGATTCACGTGTGTAATCCTCGATAATCTGTTCGATGATCTTAGCCTTTAACGAGACATCTTTGGCCGCCATTCCATGCATTTCGCGTTGTTTTGGCAAAAGGTGTTTTTTCGCGATTTCGATTTTCTCCTCGATGGTATAACCATTCACTTCGATAATTTCCATCCGATCCAATAACGCAGGTTGAATAGCGCTCAAGGAATTGGCCGTCGCAATAAACATCACTTTGGAAAGGTCAAACTCCATTTCGACATAGTGATCATAGAAATGTGTGTTTTGTTCCGGATCTAATACCTCCAATAAGGCCGACGAAGGATCTCCTTTGAAATCCGCACTCATTTTATCGATTTCGTCCAAAATAAAAACCGGATTTGCTGCTCCTGCTTTTTTCAGGGACTGGATGATACGGCCCGGCATTGCGCCGATATAGGTTTTGCGGTGTCCTCTGATTTCTGCTTCATCGCGCACACCACCCAAGGCCATACGGGTATATTTACGCCCCAATGCTTTGGCAATAGATCTTCCCAAAGAAGTCTTACCGACTCCCGGAGGGCCTACTAAACAAAGAATAGGTGCTTTCATATCATTTTTTAATTTCAATACCGCAAGGTATTCAATGATACGTTTTTTTACTTTCTCAAGCCCATAATGATCTTTATCGAGCACTTTTTGTGCTTTGTTTAAATCAAAATTGTCTTTTGTTGTTTCATTCCAGGGTAGATCAAGTAGTAGCTCAAGGTAATTGAGCTGTACCGAATAATCAGCAGCCGCAGGATTGATACGCGATAGCTTTTCGAGTTCTTTTGTGAAATGTTTTTCGACATCAACATTCCATTTCTTTTTCTTACCCCGTTTTTTAAGCTCTTCCAGCTCAAGATCGGGGGTGTTTCCACCCAGCTCTTCCTGGATTGTTTTGAGCTGTTGGTTCAAGAAATAATCACGTTGTTGCTTGTCAAGGTCGACACGTACTTTATTCTGGATCTGGTGCTTTAGTTCCAGCATCTGGATTTCTGTTGTCAGGAGCTCCAATAAAAGTTTGGCACGATTCTCTACTTTAGGTATTTGAAGTAGTTCCTGTTTTCTGACCATTTCGACATTGATATTCGACGAAATAAAGTTGATCAGAAACGAAGGGCTTTCAATATTTTTAATCGCGATACCAGCTTCACTAGGTAAGTTTGGCGAAAGCTGGATGATCTGCAGCGCCATTTCTTTTAAGGTAGAAATTGTCGCTTTAAAGTGCTTGGTCATCTTCGGCTTCGCTTCATTGAATTTCTCCACACGTGCCTTTAAATAAGGCTCAGTATCGACAATTTCCAACAAGTTGAACCGTTGTTTTCCCTGGATGATGACGGTGGTATTACCATCAGGCATTTGGAGGACTTTAATGATATGAGCTACGGTGCCCACTTTATTTAGTTCTTCAAACCCTGGGTCCTCTACAGTCATGTCCTTTTGAGAAACAACACCGATGGTTTTGCTGCCTTTATAGGCTTCTTTGACCAGTTTGATGGATTTATCTCGACCTACGGTAATCGGAATGACAACACCGGGAAATAATACGGTATTACGCAAAGGCAAAATAGACAATGCTTCTGGAATTTCAGCATTCGCCATATTATCTTCATCCTCTTGTGTAAGTAAGGGGAAGAATTCGGTATCCTCTGCAACGATTGGAATTGCTTGACTGAAATCAAAAGTTTCGAATTTGCTCATAGTATTTATTTTGTGTATTTGGCAGTCGCTGACATGTTGACGGCTGACTTTCAAATTTTAAGCTTCTATTATTGTTTCCCCTATATTGCAAGGGAAGTGCCAATTGCTAAAAGTGAGCAAAATTACAAATCTATTTTCTAGAATAGGAAAAAAAGGCAGGTTAAATAAAATTTATCTGCCATTTGTTGGAGAAATAGGCATAATAATTGTAATATTGGAATGTGAAAGGGCGCCGATGGCCGTTTTTAAGTTTAAAGAAATCAATCGGCGGTTTTTTCAAAAATGTAGAAACGATCACACGTGATCATTAAAGAGTGAATATAAAAACGTAACTAGTTAGATATGAATTTAAAATCATTTAAATTGGGTTTGTTTACTGGGGTTTTTGCCTTAGTTGCTTTTAGCGCGAATGCACAACAACCAAAACAGGCTGAGCATAGCAACGCTAATGTGAGAATGGGGCAGAAAGCTCTTTTGGATGGTGATTTCAAGAATGCCGAGTCATACTTGACAAAAGCCCTACCTCAGGAAGGGAAAGATCCGGATGTATTATACATGTTGGGATATTCTCAATTTCAAAATGGTGACTATAAAAAATCAGCGGAGACTTTTGGGAAAGTAGTTGCATTGAACGGTAAAAATGCAAATGCTTTATATTTCAAAGCGAAAGCAACAAACAATCTTGCTACTCAAGCCACAAATAAGACATCTGTTGCTAACAAAGAGCAGTTGTTGAAAGTTGCTATTGAGGATTATTCAAAAGCGATTGCTATTACGCCGACTGATTCGAAATTCTATCAAAATAGAGCGATCGCGAATCGCGATTTAGGTATCTTGATCGGAACGGAGGGTACGCCTAACTACAATAAGGCAATGGCAACTGACGCTTATAACAATGCAATCAAGGATTACGAAAAAGTGTTGAGCTTTGATGCATCGAAAAAAGATATCCAAACAGAAATCAAAAAAGCGAAAGTATATAGAGATAACTTGAAATAGTATCGCTATAAAAGTATACAAAAGGGAATGCCAACAGGCGTTCCCTTTTTTTTGTGCCTGTTGGAATCGCTGTGTTAGCAATGAGCTGCTTTTCATTTAAACGGGCTGATTTTAGCCGTTTTTGTTTTGATAAATTTCAAACGAAATCAGCGCTGAGACTGTTCTTTTCCTAAATCAAAATGAATATTATGGAAACGAATCGATTGTCAAAGGAAATGCAGCAAATTTTAATCAGTCAGATGACTAAAGAAGCTGAGGCTGCACAGATTTATTTGGCGTTGGGCATATGGGCAGATGATCAGGGTTATGGCGGGATCGCCAATTTCCTTTATAGACATGCGCAGGAAGAGCGTAATCACATGACTAAGATTATGGGGTATATACTTGAACGGGGTGGTCGTCCTAGGATACAAGCTATCGCAGAGCCGCCAGCTGACCCACAATCATTGACCGAATGCTTTAATCGCGTTTTTAAACACGAAGTAGATAATACTGAAGCGATCTATAACATCGTCAATTTGGCGTTGGCGGAAAAGGACTGGGCGACATGGAACTTTGCGCAGTGGTTTGTTAAGGAGCAGATCGAGGAAGAGAAGTTAGCATTGGAATTGATTGATAAATTGAAAATCGCCGGTGGTGACCGCGCATCAGATGAATCCTTGTTCGCGTTGGATTCCTCGTTGGAAGCCATGCCCGACGAGGTGGCTTTGGCAAGAGAAGCAACAGCAGATGATCCCAAATAATTGTAAAATAGAAAAAGGCGGGA
>NZ_DKSP01000119.1:92721-138418 GCF_002472745.1 Sphingobacterium sp. UBA7253
TCCCGCCTTTTTCTATTTTACTGTGTACTAATCTTAATCGACTCGTTTGTGCTAAGCTAAATTTACTTTATGCGCAATGGCATATACACACCGAAGGTGATGTTTCTTCCCATGTTATAGACACCAAAGCTCGTGTCTTCCTGTGAAAGACGTCCTGGGCGCAATCGGCTCAGTGCATCGTAATAACGTTTGTTGGTCAAGTTTGAAGCTGCTGCAAATACTTTGAGCTGTTGCGATCCGAGATGTAATGTTGTACCGATCCCTGCGTTCAATAAGGAATACGAGTTTGCTGGGGTTTCGTAGGTTTCATCAATGCGGTTCTGTTTGAAATAATTGTCCAGACCCACAGAAACGTAGAAAGCATTCAAGCCGCTAATCTTAGGCTCAAGCCGCAATGTATTGTGAACAACACCAGCTGGAATCAATGCAAGCGGTCTGTTAAATGTATTGTTCTGTGCATGGGTATAGCTAAATGTATTATCCAGGTGTATCCAGTTCAACAAATGAAAATTTAGGCTTCCTTCGACACCGTAAAGATTGGCGTTGACCTGGCCATAGCGGTATACGTCGTAGGTATGCGAATCGCCATCTTCACCCACCACAGTTTTGGTATCGCCTTTTGTTGTTGAGGCATAAATAAAATTGTGGATATAGTTTTCATAGATTCCGATACTTCCGGTAACGATGCTATGTCCAAACTCCAGCGTTGCATCCGCTTGGTAGCTTCGTTCAGGTTTCAGGTTTTCATTTCCCACTTCATAGCGGTAAGTCCCTTCGTGCACCCCGTTTGAGCCGAGTTCAGCGGGATTAGGGGCTCTAAATGCCGAACCCGCATTTGCTTTGAAATTGAGGTCTTCGCTGAAAATATGGGTATATCCAAGCGCTCCGCTCACATTGCTGAAACTATTTTTAAAACCGGCGAACTGCTCTTCGTCTTCAATAAAGAGCTGTTTGCCTTTGTTGTTGACGTAGTCATAGCGTAATCCGACGTTAAAGGTATTTTCGCCCCAGGTTTTCTTTGCATAGCCAAAAGCGCCCAATTCCAACTGATCATAGGCCGGAATTAAGAATTCAACACCTTTATTTAGACTATGCTCCTGGCTAGCACTAATGCCAAATACATGTTGCCAGCCATTTTTTTCACTTAACGAATATTTTGCGTCAAGTGAATACGTATTCAGGTCAAAGAATAAGGAAGGCGTTGCTTCTTCAAGTTCCCGACGTTGATTTTTTTGATAGCCCAGATCAAGTTTTAAACTACCGGAACCGATGACAAAGTTATTGTTAAGAGCCAGTTTGTAATGACGGATGTCCTGCTTGGGGAAGTCCAAGGTACGGCTTTTTGAGTTGATGTAAAGCGGGTCACCAGGTTCGGCATCGTAAAAGCCGATATTATTTTTCAGGTACGAAAAATTCAGATGAGAGTAGCCCCATTGCTTGTTCAGCCCGAGCATACCACTGAAATTACTGTTGTTAAAACCACTATTGCCATATCGGCCTGCTGGTGTATTATACGAATAGGCATTTTGATAAGAACCACGGCCCCGCCATACAAAGCCATTTTCATTACCGGTAAGCATAACCGAACTATTGGTTAATCCGTTGTTGGTGGAGTAGCTGCTCAGTACCTCACCTTTAATTTGCCCAGCTGTAGGAACATTTGGTTCAAGCACATTGATTACACCGCCAATAGCATCAGAGCCGTACATCAGAGAGGCTGCACCACGTAAAACCTCCACGCGATCCGGTTGATTTTGATCGATCTCGATACCATGTTCATCACCCCATTGCTGTCCCATCTGTTTAACACCATCACTCACGGTGACGACTCGATTATAACCGAGTCCCCGTATAACAGGTTTTGAAATACCTTGTCCTGTTGTGATCTGGCTTAGCCCGGGAACTTGTCGGGCTAATGCATCAATCAGGTTCGTTGCATTTCCCTGCAGTTCATCTTTGGAAATGACAGCTACTGAGGTACTGTTGCGACGGCTCTGTGAGGTGACCAATGTGCCCGTAACGACGACTTCATTGGTTTCAATAATACTTTCTGTTAGGGCGAAATCAAGGGAAAGATTTTCCGAAGTGAGATCGACGGCCTTAACAACGGACTGATAGCCCAAGAAACGGACTTCAACCAAATAGCGTCCACTTGAAGGAAGTGATTTGAAGCTGTAGTGACCCTGTTGGTCTGATGCGGTGCTCGAACGAAGCTGTTGCAGCGCTATTGTAGCGCCAGCAATGGGAAGATTCGTTTTCGCATCCGTTATTTTACCGCTGATTGTTGCGGCGAGAGCTGGAAATATGGAGAAATAAGTGGCAAGCATAAAAATGCAGCCTATAATTTTAAGTTTCATCTGTACGAATAATTTTTACGTATATAACATCAAGCAAGACAGCAGCTCAATAACTCATCGTATGAATTCTTGAGACTGTCGAGTTCTAAAAACTTGTATGAAGTCGTTTGTCGCAATAATGAGAAGAGTATATGAATGACATTATCGGACTTATGTAAAAATTAAGCGATGGGGGGACCACGATTGCCAGAAAGCAGTGATCGAATAATTTGATCTCCCGTGATAAACAGTCCAAATTCAACCTGCTGTGTCGGAAGTATTAATTCGTGCAGCGTAAAATGGAAAAGAATTTGTGGGTGTGAGTTTTGATCACAAATGGAGCACTTGGGATGATCCGTGTGGTGTTTTTTTGCAGGACTGTCTACGATACTGAGTGTAGTTTGCGTATGCGCATGGGTATACACAATGAACTGACCAATTAAGAAGGTCAATAAGAGCATTAATGCTGCGAATTTGTTCAATGAGATACCTTTCACGCTAAAACCACTACGTTTAAACCCACGTTTTCTCTTGAGTTATTTTGTTAATCAGATCAAAGGTAAGGAAAATATAATACAAAGCAATTGTGTTGCATTTATTATTTTGAACCGATTATCGAAAAGATGTGATAGGGGATACCCGTCGGAACAAAAAAAAAAGTGTCTATCCAAAGATTAGATAGACACTTTGCATATGATCGATAAGGTTGTTTATTTTTTGGAAGGAATAAACTTGCCTTCAATTTCATATTGATTGGCATCCAAGCCTTGGACATCTTGAAATTTGACAATGCGATAAAGCGAGTCCGTATAATAGTCTAATTTTTCTTGACTATCGTATAAGGTATTTGTTATCTTTTTATCGATATGGATGTGTTTTACCTTTTCGTTGTTATCAAACTCGATGCGTAACTTTTGTATTTGTAGTTCTTTCTTTTTAGCTGTAAATTCTGTTACACAGTCTACAGCTTTAACTTCATACAGTGATGGATCGAAGTTTTTGCTGATGTCGGCAGCTTGAAAGGCGGAAAGTTCATTTTTCCAGTTGCTAATTTTCAGTTCCTTTTGTTCTTTTTCTCCATCTTTGTTGACAGATTTTAGAACCGAGGGGTTGAGTTGCTGCAGGCGATTGACCTCGGCAGTAAAGAATGAATCAACAGAAAATATGTCTGAAGATTTTTGAGGACCTTTTGTCGCGGATGGAGACCCACAGCTCCAAAAAAGCAGCGCACTGCCCATAACAAGGGAAAGTGCTCTGCCACTATTTATAAGTAAATTATTATTCTGATACCAATACATTTCCTGTCATTTCAACGGGGATATTGACGCCTAAAAGCTGTAAGACGGTTGGGGCAATATCACCTAATTTACCATCTGCTATTTTCTTATACTGATCGTCAATCAAGATACATGGAACCAAATTGGTTGTATGTGCCGTATTTGGCGATCCATCTTCATTGACCATAAACTCGGAGTTACCGTGGTCGGCCAAAATAATAAAGGAGTAACCATTTTTAAGGCCTGTCTCAACAACCGTTTTTGTACATTGATCAACAGTTTCCACTGCTTTTATAACAGCCTCAAAAACACCCGTGTGACCTACCATGTCAGGATTCGCAAAATTCAGGCAGATAAAATCAGGTTGAAGTGTTTCCATATCGTTGACAATAGCTTCAGTAATTCCTTGAGCAGACATCTCCGGTTGAAGATCGTAGGTCGCTACTTTTGGAGATGGAACCAACAAGCGGTTTTCACCTTCAAACTGTTGTTCACGACCTCCTGAAAAGAAAAATGTCACGTGCGGATATTTCTCTGTTTCGGCAATACGCGTTTGTGTTTTATGATTTGCTTCCAACACTTCACCCAAGGTATTGGTCAAGTTATCTTTTTGGAATACCACTCTGACATTTTGGAATGTTTCATCGTAAGAGGTCATTGTCACATAATATAGATCTAATGGTTGTAGATCATATTCTGGAAATGCCTTTTGTGTCAATGCAATTGTAATCTCGCGGCCACGATCTGTTCTGAAGTTGTAACAGAATACAACATCACCTTCTTGGATTGTTGCCACTGGCGCACCGTTTGCATCTACCAATGCAATTGGTTTCACAAATTCATCGGTTACACCTTCGTCGTATGATTTTTGGATCGATGCAACAAGGTCATTGGATTTTTCACCTTCCGCTTTTACCAAAAGATCGTATGCTAATTTTACACGTTCCCATCTGTTGTCGCGGTCCATTGCATAATATCGGCCTATTGCAGAGGCAAAAGTACCTGTTGTCGTCTTTAAATAGTCTTGTAAGTCTCTAACATAACCAATGCCGGAGTTTGGATCCGTATCACGGCCATCTAAAAATGCATGTATAAAAACTTGGTCACTTGTCAAGCCGGCCTGTTTTGCAGCATCACATAAGCCTTTTAAGTGCTTTGTATGTGCGTGTACACCACCATCAGAAAGTAATCCGATTAAATGTACCTTTTTGTTATTTTCCAATGCATATTTAAATGCGTCTTGAATAATAGGGTCCGAATTGAATACACCGTCATTGACAGCTTTGTGAATACGACCCAATTCTTGATAGACGATTCTTCCGGCGCCAAGATTCATGTGACCAACCTCCGAGTTACCCATCTGTCCGGCAGGTAAGCCTACAGCTTCACCCGAAGCCTCTAAGCTCGAGTTTGGATAAGCTTCTAATAAATGATCTAAAAATGGTGTGTTTGCAGCTTCAACTGCATTTGATTTATCATGTTTTCCATATCCTAGTCCGTCTAGGATCATGAGTGCAACTTTTTTCTTATTCATCGTATAACAAAGATAATCTTAATTTTAGAATCTATCAACGCATCTTAAAAAGTTCCCTTGTTAATCCCTAATAATTTTATAGGTTTGTGGCATAATTTATGTTCGGTAAAAAAACGGAGCTACCTAATGATTGATATGGATGATAGAAGCTGTTCTATAATATGTTGAGCTATATGAAATTTTTAAGCTATTGCGCATTTATACTTATTAATAGTCTTTTTGTACACACTGCGGCCTTCGGGCATTATTTAAGAGAAGTAAATACAGTGGTAAAGGTAGCTTTGCCAGGTGATGATGATTCTTTAGGAAGTATTTCAGAGGAACTGAAATCGTATTTGAAAGAAGGTAATGCAAAAAATATGGCCAAGTATTTCGGCTCAAACTTAACCTTATCTATTTTGGGGGAGAATGGCGTATACACAAAGTATCAGTCAGAAATCATGTTGGCGGCATTTTTTAATCAGCATAAACCCAAGACTGTTAAATTGACGCAAGCCAGCAATGCGAACAATGGCTATCAATATTTTACATTTACATTAGCTACAGAACAAACAAACTATCGTGTCTTTATTAAGATCGGCGTAGGAAATAATAACCATTCGATTGAAGAGCTAAGAATCGACAAAAATTAAAGCTAGCGATGCTTTTTTTATAAATCTATTTTTCGATTAAAAAATTATTCCACATCTTAGCCCAATAAATAGTATTTATGGAGAAGGAAATCAAGGACTATCTGGCCCAGTTTGTAAAACAGGCTGTCGCGGAAGATTTGGGCGATGGTGATCATACCTCACTTTCTACGATTGAGGCTGGGGCGCAAGGTGAAGCCAAATTGATTGTTAAGGATAATGGTATTTTAGCAGGGGTTGAAGTCGCACAGGCGATTATTGCTTATATTGGCGATACGTTGGCCTGTGAGGTGTTTATCCAGGATGGAAGTCAGGTTAAAGTAGGTGATATTGCTTTTTATGTGAGGGGAAATATCCAAAGTATTTTGCTGGCAGAGCGTTTGGTGCTGAATGTCATGCAGCGTATGAGCGGCATTGCGACAACTACCCGAAAATATGTAGACCTTCTCAAAGGTACAGATACGAAAGTTTTGGATACACGGAAAACCACACCCTTATTGCGTGTATTGGAGAAAGAGGCCGTTCGTATAGGAGGTGGAACCAATCATCGTTTTGGTCTTTTTGATATGATTTTAATTAAGGACAATCATGTGGACTATAGTGGTGGTATTGTGCCGGCGCTAAAACGTGCAAATGATTACAGAAAGAACCTAAATAAACCAATAGAAATAGAAATTGAAGTCCGAAATTTTGCGGAGCTTGATGAAGTTCTTAACTTTGGCGAAGTGGACCGAATCATGTTAGATAATTTTTCGCCGCAGGATGTAGCCAAAGCTGTTCAGCTAATTGACCATCGATTCAAGACAGAGGCCTCTGGGGGAATAACTTTCGACACGATCCGATCGTATGCGGAGGCTGGGGTAGATTATATTTCAGTAGGCGCTTTAACACATAGTGTAAAGAGCTTGGATCTTAGTCTGAAAGCCAAATTAATATAAGAACTGATTTAATTAATGATATCGATTTATTTAGTAACTGCAGTATTACTAGCTTATTTGTTTGGTTCCATACCTACAGCAGTTTGGTTGGGACAGGCATTTTATGGGGTAGATGTTCGTGAGTATGGTAGCGGTAATGCTGGGGCGACTAACACCTTTCGCGTATTGGGCCCTAAAGCGGGATCGATCGTGATGTTTGTAGATATATTTAAAGGCTGGACAGCAACAAACCTGGCTTATTTAATAGAACTGGGGCAAAATACCAGCGATGTCCAATTTGTCAACTTTCAGTTGGCACTTGGCGTTATTGCGGTATTAGGACATTTGTTTCCTGTATTTGCAGGGTTTCGAGGTGGAAAAGGGGTGGCAACCCTGTGTGGTATGATCCTCGCTATACATACACCTGCCGCTTTGGTCTGTGTTTCAGTGTTTATCATCATCCTGCTGACCACACATTATGTTTCATTGGGATCCATTTCAGCGGGATTTGCATTTCCCTTTAGTTTGGCCTTTATTTTTAAAACAACCATACCCTCTGTGCTGCTTTACGGCATAGCCATCTGTATTCTGTTGTTAATTACCCACCAAAAGAATATTGAGCGCCTGTTAAAGGGGCACGAATCCAAGATTTATCTCTTCAAGAAAAAGGCTAAGGAAAAAGAATAGGCACAATAATTGTATTTGCTAAGTACGATTTAATAATTATTGTGAAATATCCATGTGGGAAGAGCGGAAACGCGATTATCTTTCGCTTTGAAACTCCATATGGCCCTTGAAATAAAATATAAACTATGAACGGAATGTTTAAGTATTCAGCTATGGTATTAGCGTGTGTAACACTGGCATCGGGGTTGTCAGGTTGCGCAACTTCAGCTGTTACCGGGAAAAAATATTTAAAATTGGTCAGTGCTGATCAAGTGAACCAACAGGCTGCATTGGCTTATAAAGATTTTTTATCGAAGAATAGCGCAAAAGTAGTAACCGGAACTGCAGATGCAGCCATGGTGAAACGTGTTGGCAATAAGCTGGCTACTGCGGTTAACCAATATTTGCAAAGCACCGGTCGTGCCAACCAATTTAACTTCAATTGGGAATTCAACTTAGTAAGGAGTGATGATGTGAACGCATGGTGTATGCCTGGTGGTAAAGTGGCAGTTTATACCGGAATTTTGCCTGTTACACGTACCGAAGCCGGACTTGCCACAGTAATGGGGCATGAGATAGCCCATGCCATTGAGGAGCATTCCGTAGCGCAGGCTTCGAATCAGATTGCTTTACAATTGGGCGGACAGATTTTAGGTTCCGCAGCCGGCGTATCTGGCAACAGTACCCTTGGAGTTTTTAACAATCTGTATGGTTTAGGTGGAAACCTGGCGCAATTGAAATTTTCAAGAAGCGATGAATCTGATGCGGATGCAGCAGGTTTGATTATTATGGCTTTGGCAGGTTATAATCCAAATGAGGCTGTAGATTTCTGGAAACGTATGGCATCGGGTAGTCAAAAAGGGCAGCCAGAGTTTTTGAGTACGCACCCGAGTGATGAGCGACGGATTGCGGATATTCAGAAATTGATTCCAAACGCAATGAAATATTATAAAAAATAAAGAATCAATACAATAGAAAAAGCGGAGTATGCACCTAGCATACTCCGCTTTTTTATAAGCGTTATTTATGGCTATATTATACGCCGGCAAAAGCATCACTAATGCCGAGTACGACACCAACGACTAGTCCCATAAAATTAAAAGCGATGGTGATGATGACTATGATGCCAATAAACTTATAATGTTTTTTGAGTGCATCTAAGCACAACTCCAATTGGATGCTATCGCGATTCTCGATTGCTTTTTTTGCTTTTGATCCAAAATTATACAGGAAATAGATGGGAAGGCAAAAGAAAGCAAGAAAGAGCAGGTAGAGGACACCGAATGTGGATAAGGCCCCCGCTGTGACATATTCGTCTGCACCGAGTGACAATGCACTTGCGCCAAAGATCAGGCTGACCATGGTGATGGCCGAGATGCCTATGAAAATAAAACAGACGATGGCCAAAAAATTGGCCCATTTGGCTGCTGAAGCTAAAAAAGCGAGTCCTGCAGGAGACAGTTTAAGGTCTGCAGGTTCTAGAAAAGAAGAATTTTGAATACCGTCTTCCATGAAGCATAAATTATTAGGTGCGCGAATTTCTGAAAAGTTCTCGGTTTTTGAAACATTTTTTATATAAACCATCACGTCTATACAATCGTTTTGATTTTTTCGATCAGCATAGGTTATAGTGGCTCAAATTCGACAAGAAACTGAGTTGTTTAATAAAAGTCTCGATTGACAGGAAATTAGTTAAAAATTTTCAAAAAGTTAAATTCCGATTGGAAGAATGTTGTTACAAAAAAAAATCCAGAATTGATGTGGAAAACTATTTTTGATCCGATAATTAGAATGTAAATGCTGGTTTAAAACATCTTACAACGTTTTTTGTCGTGATAAATTATAGGTTGATGTCTGATTTTTGGTGTGGATTTCATGAAAAGGGTGTGGTTTAGTGTGTTAAGTTTATATTAAGTCCTTTGTAATTTGAAATCTCTTAGTAATTTTGCTTAACATTTTTTAACAAATCACATTATATGAAAAGATCTTTACTCTTTTTCGCTCTTGTTATGGCTAGTTATGGTGCTGTACAAGCTCAGGTTACAACAAGTAGCGTTACAGGTATTGTAAAAGAGGCTAATGGCAGTGTAACTTCGGGTGCAACTATCAAAGCTACACACGTTCCATCGGGAACAGTTTACTCCGGTTCTTCAAATTCAGCCGGTCGCTTTAACCTACCAGCGATGCGTGTTGGGGGACCTTATAAGGTTGAAGTTACCTATGTAGGACAACAACCAGTTGTATATGAAGATGTTTATTTGCAATTAGGTGAGCCTTTCGTGGTAAATCCTGTTTTCGGCGATTCAGCGACTAATCTTGAAGAAGTAGTTGTTACAAGAGCTGGAGTTTTAAAAGGAGAGCGAAATGGAGCATCTACCATTGTTGGGCGTCGTCAGATCGAAAATTTGCCTACAATTACTAGAAGTGTAAATGATTTAACCCGTTTAACTCCGCAGGCTAATGGGACTGCTATTGGTGGGGGAAATTACCGTGCCAATAATTTCACTGTTGACGGAGCGAATTTCAATAACCAATTTGGTATTGGCCAAAATATTCCAGCAAATGGATCTCCAATTTCTATTGACGCGATAGAGCAGATCTCAGTGAATGTAACTCCTTTTGATGTTCGCCAATCAGGTTTTACAGGAGCGTCTATTAATGCTGTAACACGTTCTGGTCGTAACGATTTCTTTGGCTCAGCTTTTTATAGTGGTCGTTCTGATAAACAACAAGGAACTCGTGTAAATGATGTGGTGTTTACACCTAATGATCTAAGTGTAAAACAGTATGGTGTAAGTTTAGGTGGTCCAATTATTAAAAACAAGTTATTCTTCTTTGTGAATGTTGAACAATTGAAGCAAACTGAACCAGGGCCGACCAAAGTTGCTTCTGTAAAAGAATCAGACTATGGAACTACAAGTTATTTTGCAAGACCTACAGTTGCTTTTATGGATGAAGTGAGCAATTATTTGAAAAATACTTACGGTTATGATCCTGGTGCTTACCAAGGATATTCTTCGAAAAGTAATAATGATAAGATTTTTGCTCGTATCGACTGGAACATTGCTGATAATCACAAAATCAATTTTAGATACAACCAAGTTAAAGGGAAATCTCCTTCTAATTTGAGTTCTTCATTTAGTGGTTCTAATATTGATACAAAAGTGTATCCAATGAGTAGAACTGGAAATAATGCTTTAAGTTTTCAAAACTCGAATTATTTTCAAGAAACAAACTTATATTCCGCGACAGCCGAATATAATGGAAAGATTGGTAATTTGAATCATTCTGCTCGTCTCTCTTATGTGAACCAAGATGAGCCTAGAAGTGTCTCGGGAAGTGTATTTCCTTTAGTAGATATACGTGATGGTATTGCTGGTACTGGTGGTAATATACTTACCTCTTTTGGAACAGATCCGTTTACGTACGGAAATCTTCGCTCGGTCAAAACTTGGACTGCAAATTATGACGCTAACTATACCTTGAACGATCATTACTTTACTGGAGGTCTTCAGTTTGAGACATCGCGTACTGTAAACGGATTCCAACGTTTTGGTGCTGGTTACTATATGTATAACTCTTGGGAAGATTTTACTGGTGGCAAACCTGCTGTAAACTATGCGCTGACTTATCCGTTGACGGCAGATGGCTCACAGGCTATGCCAAGCTTCAAGTTTAACCAATGGTCACTTTATCTGCAAGATCAGTTTACAGTAAATGAAAAATTGAAATTGACAGGGGGGATCCGCTTAGAGCTTCCAACATATCCTGATGTATCGGAAATGAAAACTCATCCACTGTTGCAGAGCTTAGAATTTGCTAACGGACTTCATCTAAATACAGGTGCGATGCCTAAAACAAGAGTAATGGTATCTCCGCGTTTTGGATTTAATTATGATGTTAATGGTGATCGTTCATTTATTGTTCGTGGAGGTACAGGAGTATTTACTGGTCGAATTCCTTTTGTTTGGATCGTTGCTCAATCAGGAGATTCTGGTATGCTTCAATATACAAAGACTTATGCTGCTGGCGATGCAAATATGCCATCATTTAGCCCAGATATTAAAGCAAACTACCCTGCCACGCCTGATGCAGCAGGAACTTCATTGCCCGGAAATATGTCAGCGATGGATGTTAACCTTAAATTTCCTTCAACTTGGAAATCAAGTGTAGCTGTTGATTACAAGTTACCTTGGGGAGTAGTGGGTACAGTAGAGGCTATCTATAATAAAGATATTAATGCTGTAGTTGCAAAAAATGTAAACTTGGTTGATCCGACGGCAATGAATATCGCTGGATATGGAGATACTAGATTTATTTTCCCGAATGCAAACGCAGATAAATACCTATATACAATTGACTCAAAAGGACAACCTGTTAAAGGATCTACAGGACAATTTATTCCAACGTACATGACCAATGCGAAAGGTGGACATTATTATTCGGTAACTGCTCAATTGCAAAAAGGCTTCGATAAAGGATTTTCCGGAATGGTTGCATACACTTATAGTGGAGCTAAAAATTACGGTGATGGAGCTGGAGATCAAATTCAAAACCTATGGTCTATTCCTCTTCAAGCAAACGGTAACTCCAATAATCCCGAACTGGGATATACTACCAATATTGTTCCTCATCGTTTAATGGGATCTGTGACTTACACCAACAATTGGATTGGTAAATTGAACACTTCGATGACATTATTCTATAGTGGAAGCTCAATGGGTAGATTCTCTTACTATTATGGTTCTGATTTTAATCGTGATGGTCAAAATAATGACTTAATCTACATCCCGAAAGATGCTTCAGAATTGAAATTTATTGATATAGCGGCTGGTAACAGTAACTATGGTAAGAAAGCATACACTGCGCAGGAGCAATCCGACATATTTTGGAGCTTAGTGGATGGCGATAAGTACCTTAGCGAGCACAAAGGAAAGTATGTTGAACGTAATGGCGCTGTTGCACCATGGAGACACCAGTTTGACTTCCATTTGTCACAAGAAGTATTTAGAGGAATCGGTGGCGGAAATAATTCATTAGAATTCTTCTGGGATGTGATGAATATTGGTAACCTATTTAATTCTTCTTGGGGTACTTATAAAATTAATAACAATATTTTATTGACTCCAAAAAATATTGATAAAGTAGCAGCAAATGGCACTACAGTTCCAACATTTAACTTGGGCTATGCAAATGGCGATGTAATAAAAGAGTTGAATCGACCGAACGAATCGATCTCTTCAACTTATTATATGCAGTTTGGTGTTAAATTTAAATTTAACTAAGCATAATATATAGTAAATTAATCTACGACACCCCAAAAGCTTGATGATAGCTTTTGGGGTGTTTTTTTTCGATTGCAAAAAGTGCTCGAATTAGGGGGGTATTGCAAATTAAAGGTAGTGTAAACTGAACTGTGTCACATCACTCCTTTTAGGGTTCGTGCTCAGAGGCTGAAAGCCTCGAGTGCGACCCCTAAAACGAGTTGCCGAAGGCTTTAATTCTATCCCCAAATTTCTATATAACCAACATTAATATACTGTTAAGTAACTTATTGAAAAACAAACTCACTGGCACTGATATCTGATTTTTTCGTAGTGTTTCTAAATAGAGCGTCTTCTCAACTGGAAGATATGCTTGCTTTTTTGTTAACATGTTATAAATAATGACTGCTAGCTTTCTGGCTGTAGCTGTAATTGCAGCAACTCTACCGTTTCTTAAAGCGATTCGTTTAAAAAAATAATTTAGATACCCCTCCTTTTTATTGCCAATTGAGTTTGCGGCATGTCGGAGCGCATCTGCCAGCTTATTTTTACCCGACTGAGTTCTTTTAGAAATTATTTTGCCTCCAGTTTTCTTGTTGTTGGGTGCCAGGTGAAGCCAACTCGTAAAGTGTTTAGCCGTAGGAAACGAACTTAAGTCTGTTCCGACTTCTGATAGAATGGTTAATATGGTTCCCTTTCCAATCCCTTCTATCTTTGAAAGATCCACTCCGGCACTCATTTGATAGCTTAATTGAGCTAAATCAATATTTATTTCATTTTTGGTAAGCGTCAACTTTTTAGCAGAAGGGTAGTAAGGTCTCGCTTCGCCATCTTTTCTCTCATTTTCCTCGATTCTTTGTTCAAGTTGTTTTTTATCTCAACATCGCATTCTTGAATTTTTTTCTGAAGATATTGATAGAGCTCATAACTTTGTTTAAGTTCAAATATATACTCTTCACGCCAGTCTCCTGTCAATGCTAATGCAATTTCGTTCTTGCACTTTTTGACCCTATTGTGTGCGAGATTTATGATACTCCCTATTTGCTGGACAACTTTTTACTAAACTAAGATATAATTACGATACATTTTTAATTTCCTTACAGAACTTTTCATCGGGTGTTATCCGTCCTAAAGATTTGTGCCTTCTTTCAGTGTTGTAAAATGATACGTACTCTTTAATGTGCCGGTACAGATCCACACCTCCATTGGGTGGATTGAGGTATATCTTCTCTCTTTTAAGGGATCCCCAGAATCTTTCGATGTAGATATTGTCCAGTGCTCTACCTTTGCCGTCCATTGATATCTTAACCTCATTTTTCTGTAAGGCTTTCACAAAAACTTCAGATGTAAACTGAGATCCCTGATCGGTGTTGAATATCTCGGGCTTACCATGAGTTTGGATCGTATCGACCAACACATCCCTGCACCATTCGGCATTCATCGTATTGGATACGTCCCAGCCCATTATCTTTCTGCTGTATACATCTATGATAGCAAACATATACATAAAGCCTTTAAACATTGGTATGTACGTGATATCTGCCTGCCATACCTGAGCAGGCCTTTCGATCTTAAGGTTCCTGAGTAGGTACGGAAATTTATAGTCCGCCTTATTTGCTTTACTCAAGTTCTTTTTAGGATGTATAGTTTTCAGATTCATGAGCTTGTACAGCCTACGAACGCGCTTATACCCCACTAAATAACCTAGATCTTGTCTTAAATAATCTGTCATGCGCTCTACCCCGTAGAATGGACAGTCTAGGAACTTACGATCTATCGCATTCATAACCTGTAGGTTGAACAGCGATTCCCTCTTGGGTTTAAAATAATAACTACTACGGGGTAACTCTATAACCTTACACTGTCTGTAAACGCTCATTTTCTTATAGGATGGGCAAACAAGCCCACGTTTCTCTTCTAAGCTCATTTGCCCAATACTTTTTTTAAGAAATCCACCTGTATCTGTAACTCCCCAATCTTGGAGTATAGTTCCTTTTCCTTGGAATCGTCTTTTGAAGAAGACTTCTCCGTGGTAAAAACACATTCTGCATTATCCAAAAACTCCCGTTTCCAAGTGTTGATCTGGGTTGGGTGTAACTCATATTTAACCGCCAGCTCTTGGATAGACTGCTGCTCTTTGATGGCTTCTATGGCTACCTTAGCCTTAAAGCTTGCACTGAATTTCCTGCGTTCTTTTTTCATTTCCAACTGCTAATTTAAACATTTATGCAGTTGTCCAGTATTGGGGTAGTATGATAATTTGCCAATTTCTGAGGGTTGCGTTCCCCTTCCAAAATAGCTTCGATGATTGCTTTTCCAGAAAGACCAACTACATCCGCTAATACAGAATCTAAACGGACATTTGTAATACGAAGAGATTTTTGTATTTTATTGATATACCCAGAAGAATCCAGAATCAGGGAGCTACGATGTCGACAATATTGTCTGAGTGTTTCTGTGTATAGATCTGGAATAAAACTGCCTTCAAGCATTCCCATACTATGCAACTTTTGTATCTATTGACAATCCAGAACATCTGTCTTTTTCCCTTTTACATTTTTAGTAAATTTTCCATTGACCAATATTGGATTCAATCCATTAGCCTGAAGTAAGATAAACAGAGGTTTAAAATAACTACCTGTACTCTCAAGGGCAACTGTTGTGATATGATTGCTCTTTAGCCAGTCGCACAATTCCTGTAGATCTTTGGTGTAACAACCAAATTCCCGAACTCCATCCTCATTCTGGTTTACACATACAAAATGAGACTTACTGCCAACGTCAATCCCTGCGGCCATAGGATTAACAATAGGCATTTTTTCGTAATCGTTTACTTTAATTTTCCTCATAACTGTTAGTTTTTAAACAGATATCAACAGGTGGAGTTTTCAACTTTTATCTTTCTATACGGGATATAAATTCACCAATTATTGTTTCAGGCGCTCCTAGTGTAAGGAACTTCTCCAACCCAACCAGATTAATGTACGAACTTTTGATGTATCAGTTTTGGGAACCGGCCTTAGCTGATTTCTGCACCGGTAAATTTAACAGTTATTTTGCTTTTGTTAAAGGGAGGCCCCCTATCTCTTATTGATGTATCAGTTTTGGGAACCGGCCTTAGCTGATTTCTGCTCCGGTAAATTTAACAGTTATTTTGCTTTTGTTAAAGGGATGCCCCCTATCTCTTATTAATATATTTTTGTTGAGTTCTTGACCAATCTGTATCTAGTTTAAATATCCTCCTTATATAACAACCACTTCTCAGCTGTTTTAGGTAGTTTTCTGTATGGTAGTAGTTTTGGCTTTTTGCGTTTATTGGTCAGAGTTGTGATGGCGCGCGAAACAAGGATAGGACGGAAGGACTCAGGAAGTTGTATCTCTGCGGATTGAGCTTTCGCTAATAAGTCTTGGTATAGTTTATAACCTGTGATTCCCTCTTTAAAATAATCGTTCCTCAGCCAATCTTCTAGTATGCTTAAGACCAGATCCTGGTCTTCGGCAGAGACGTCATAATCTGGATCTACTGGAATGGAATAGGACTCGATCACGGTTGACTTTTTGTTAAAGCTACCCGTTCCTTTAAATTTAATGGTTTTCTTACCGGTCTTCTTATTTTCTATTTCTGTTTTCGTCGCATATATCTTAATTGTAGCCTCTTCAAAAGAGTCCTTGAAAAACATATCTTTGGGTACTTTTCCCAAGACCCGAACATAGAAATTAGTGTGATTGATATCGTAGGCAGCATCGGTCGTTAGGTCTTCATTTGCTTGGACCTCTTTGAGATCCTTGCCGATCAGAAATGCAAATTCCTCCTGTGTGTAGCCTTCGGCTTCACGGTGCATTCGAACTGTAGTATTGAGCTCGTAGGAAAGTGTAGGTATGGTAATCGGCATATAAAAATGATAGAACTCAAATTTAAGAAATAAAGAGCAAAAGACTCAATCCTCTTTCAATTCCATGTTGCGGATAAAGCGGATAAGTTTCTCTTTCTTTTCGTCAGCGTCATTCAGTTGAATTTTTAGTATTTTTCCCTCTATGTATAAACTTTCTAAAGAAGATGAAATATCTGAATCTGCTTTTTTGTCTTCTTCGGATAAAAAAGAGTTATAATAAGAGGTGATTTCAGCACGTAGACGCGGGGTATCAAAATAGCCATCCTGTATAAGTGAATTAAGTGCAGCTTTAATGCTCATCTTTTTCAGAATGGGTATTCTAGTTTTTTCTATTAGTTGATCATCATTTAGCAGTTTATTAGGTAAAATATCCTGCATAGTTAATCCGAAATGGTTTAAAGCTTTTTTCGTGAGCTCAGGAGAGTATTTCTCATTATTATATTCACTTTCAATACCGCCAACCCTTGTAGGATTTGTTTCGTCTGTAATAATCCGAGAAAACTCTCTTCCTGATATTTCCTCTTCAAGATAGAGAACTCTAAATGTGTCTATAATGTGTTGAGCAAACGCTGTAATTTTCCCTTTTGGTTTCATTACAGCTAATACCGTTAAAATTTACAAAATCAAATGTTATGTTAAATTTGCATTTTATTAAAAAAGTATTTATATTTGTTTTATTAATAGAAGATTTAAAGTCTTCATTGGTGTTTAAATTGAAAGTCTTGCGGCTATATTTTCTGAGGACGCAACGCAGGGCAGCAGTATAAACACTCACATTTTACTATTATGTGTATATTTGTACACATGTGGTAGATGTGGGTCTGCTGTAAACCCGTGTTGTGTAAAGCCTCAGAAACTTGTATATAGCCACGGTCTGCAGCCCCACATGTATCGCATCGCACTGCTGATCCACAAGACTCGTTACCAATAAAACGAGTTATGAACAAAAAACAACAATCAAAGAACATCATCACAGCCCCCGAGTAGCTCGGCTGGTTAGGCCAAATTAGATTTGGCTTCTCTTTGCCATGGACCACGTAACGCCAATATTATATACCTTGTGACCCCTCATTCAAACGTAGTCTGGCTCCCAATGAATTAATTATTACAAATGTGAACTGAGTAACATCAGGCTCCCAATAAAAAGCTGATTTCGATCGGAGAGGGGATGCTATGTACTTTCGGTTACGATTGACTTACTGAAAAATGAACAGGATTTTAGCGCTACAATTTGCTTTTGACTGGATGATTTATGATGTCCATAAGGTCGATTACACCCCTATAAAGGAGATTGAGGCATTCTGGAATCATTATGCCTTAGATGCAATTTCTGCTAATATTATCCAGCTATTGAGTACTTATCTTGATAGTGGCATAGGAGAAAATAGGCTCCTGAAAGATGAGGAAATGCAGGAATTTGCAACCGCATTGTATAGGGTGTTGATAGCTTATTGTATCGTCAATCATCGCCATATAGACCTGCGTAAAATGCAGCTGTCAGCAGAAGCTGAAGAGCGCATCGGAAAAGATCTAGAATTGAGCAAGAAAGTCGCTGAGTTTTTCAGTAGGTTATCGAAATAACCGCCAACAAAAAAATTATGAATATCCTACAATTACTAGCCTTTTTTAAGGGCTATATAACTTATATATTTCAAATACCTGTGAAGCACTACTTAAGCACAGATATAGTACTAATTACGCAAAATTTGCGTAAGAAAATTAGACAAGGAAAAATGTACTTTAAAGGTACTTCGATCCTGCTAAAAAAGCGCTGTAAAATTAGCGCTCAAAACCGAATAAAAAAAGCAGATTCTTCGAGCAGCCTTCGGGTTTTGTTTGAGGATCATTCGACACTGCGTCGTACCAACGTCGCCTCTTCTTCGGGAACGATTCGACTGTTGTTCGACTGCGCTTCGGGTACGAGTCGAAGCGTAGTCGAAGGCCTGCCGAAGCCCAGTCGAAGCGGTGCCGAACATGTCTCGAACATGTCCCGAAGAAGTCTCGAAGCTGAGCCGAAGGCTACCCGACAAAGGGGAGAGGTATCACCTTCTTCGGACTTTCGCCTGATCAACTTCGCCCCAGCTTCTGCCTTTCATGCTATCGGCATCGAGTTTTCATCGGGATCTCATCGGGCTACACCGATAAAAACCCGATGCGGACTCGATGAAAATCCGATGAAATCTAAAAATTCGGCTGGAATTGCTCAAAAGATGGTCGAAGATTTTCAGCAGGTCGGAAATGCTAGATTGACTTATGAAGTAAAATCTGAACGATCTGTTTTAAGGTGTTTTAATTCGATCTGTGGGGTCTTAATGTATCGAGCTAATACTTTGCTTGTTTTGATGTATTTTGTTGCTCTGCGGGTTTTAAAATGCTTTTCATTTACTGAAGGTTATAAGTGCGCATATCGCATGGTCTTGAAGAACATAAGAGCTCTTGCCGCATTAGCTCTTATGTTTCATATGTTTAGTTTATCGGCTCAGACGCCCCGCAAGGACAGCGGGGCCGATGGGCTATCCGAGATCAAAGCGCTTGCAATAGGGGATACCATTCCTGAGAGCTTGTGGAATCTCGAAATGCCTGTTTTTAACGATAGCAAAGGTCGGTCAACAATTTCTCTTAGTGATTATAAAGATAATAAACTGATTATTGTAGATTTTTGGGCTACTTGGTGTACCAATTGCCTCGAAAGCTTTCCTAAATTGGATCAGTTGAAGGCCACTTTCAAAAGCGATTTTGACGTGCTGCTGGTCAACTGCAAACGAACGCGCGACGATCAGGCACGAATAGACAAGGTGCTCAAAAAATATAAAGATTCTTATCAGCTCAATGTTCAGTTTCCGTATCTCATCGGAGATACTGTATTCAATGCTCTATTTCCGCATCGTGGGATACCGCATGTCGTGTGGATCGGAAACGACCGTGTCGTCAAAGCAATTACGTACACAACCGAGCTTCAGGAGTCCAATGTCCGCCAGATTTTGGATGGCACGAAAGCGAATTTCTATATGAAGGACGATTTTAAGTATAAAGTCCAAGATAGTGTATCTACGGATACGCTCAAATTATTCTCCTCTTACCTGAGCAAACGTAGAGAGGGGATTCGGGAAATGGGGGTGCAGATAAAGGAAAGGGGGAAGGAAAAGGAATTTACATTTCTTAATACATCAGTGGCCATACGCATTTATGAATATCTCAGCGAATCAGGACATCGTATAGACCGTAACCTCTGGGTATTTGATAACAATGTGGGGAAAGAAATCCGTAGGAAACTCAAGACTCCTCAGCGCTACATGGATGAATATTGCTACTTTTTGCGTTACCCAAAGGATCGCTTAGATTTTGACCCGTACCGGAAAATGATCCATGATATTCAGGACAATTTTGGCGTCAGATGGGAAATCAGGAAAGAAGTGATCGACGTGTTGCGTATTGACTCTACGCCTAAAGTCTCACAATTCAAAACGAAGGGCCAAATACCTCTTGAAGCGCTTGATGCCTTGAATAACAAGAAGTTTTTTCAGAATTTGCCGCTCCGCAATAGCTTTCATGTGCTCTCTTGGTTGTTGAATAAACCTGTCTTGCTTGGCAATATTGAAACGATAAATGTCGATTTCGATCTACCGACAGATTTATTGGATTATACAGATGCACAGCTTTTGCAGTTGTTAGAGCAGCTTGGTGCAAAGATCACCATAGTGCCGCAGGAAGTGGAATATGTCTATTTCTCAGCAGATAGGGGGATATAGGCATGAAAACATTTTTATTAATGCTGTTATTCCTGATCATTTCAGGGGTAGCAAACTTCGCTATTGGACAGGATCTTATGTCTAAGATAGCGGGTAGGGTAATCAATAGCGAAAATAAAAAGCCTATTGAAGCTGCCTCGATTATCATTTTACGGGGCAATAGCAAAACAAAATCCGACCATGAAGGTCGGTTTTTGATCAGTGCAAATCATGGTGACAGTGTATTGGTTAGCCACATTGGCTATCATACGAAAACAATTTTATATAGATCTGGAACTTCAAGCCTGACGGTTATGTTGGTGCCTGTAGCTAATGTATTGGATGAAGTGATGGTCAGCTCAGGCTACCAGCAACTCCGTCCCAACGAAATGACAGGCTCTTTTCAGGTCTTGGATAAAAAGACACTTGACCAACAGGTGGGGATTAACATTCTTGACCGACTGAATAATCTGACCCCAGGATTCCGAAAGGGGACGTTCGAATTTCAGCCGAACCGCAATGAAAGGCTTAATATCTCGATTCGGGGACTTAGCACCATTGAGGCTTCTAAAGACCCCTTGATCGTACTTGATGGCTTTATTTATGAAGGAGATATCGATAACATCGATCCCAATAGTATTGCTTCTGTTACTGTGCTCAAGGATGCCGCAGCCACGTCAATATGGGGTGCCCGTGCGGGTAATGGTGTCATTGTACTAACCAGTATCAATGCTGCCAATAAATCGCAAAAGACAAGTGTCAGTATTTCGCATACCATCACGACTAAACGGATAACGGATTATAATAAGTTATATCAGCCAGCTAATTTGGACTATATCCAGGCCGAACAGGAGCTTTTCAATGCGGGCTACTATGACGGGAAGATCGAGCAGAGTCCATACCTCGCCCTAACGCCTGCAGCTGAAATTTTTCTGGCCCGTCGCAAGGGGCTGATTTCGGCGCAGGACTCTACAGTGATGATTGCCAAACTACTGACAATGGATGGTAAAGCTGCTTATAGGAATGCTTTTCTAAAGACTCCATTTTTACAGCAGTCTTTTGCAAATATCTCGGGGGCTTCTGACCTAATACGATATAATTTTGGGGTCGGCAATACGCTGGATCTTTCCGAAAATAAGGCTAAAGACAATAAGATCAATCTTTATCTGAACAATTCATTTCACTGGAATGATAAATTTGAGCTGAATCTCAACGTAAATTTCCTCACGCAGAAGCAGCGCAGCGGCACACCCGCATTTGACCTATTTAAATACGGCGGAAAGTATGTGCCATTTTTCGAATTTAGGAATGCTGAGGGTGAAGCATTGCCTTTTAATACAGGGTATCGAGGCAATTACCTCGATCAACTTTATGGGGACAAGCTGCTGGACTGGAATTATTATCCATTGCATGACTATGAGCTTGATCGCACGACAACACGGAAAAATGAACTGTATGCTATTGTGCAGGCTAAATATAATATAAGGCCTTATCTGTCAGCGAATCTATCTTACCAATATCAGACCCAGCGTAAAGCAACGGAAAGGATCGCACAGGTAGATAGTTATTATGCTCGGAATTTGATTAATATTTTTTCAAGTATTGACCCACAGTCGGGCTCGGTCGCACATCCGGTTCCTATGGGTGGAATCTATGACCTTAACAATGGGGATGTCAGTTCGTATACATGGAGGGGGCAGCTCAATTTTGACCGATCGTTCGGAGTTCATCATATCAATGCGATTTTAGGAGCTGAAATAAGAGAAGTATTATCAAAAGGTGCAACAAGTATTTCCTATGGTTATAGCGCTGATCCGATACGTACGAAAGTAGTAGATTACGCCAACTTTTATCCGACACTGCCTGCTGGAGGATTTTCCTCCATCCAGGGAAATGTTTCTCTGATGAAATCCGTGAATCGTTTTGTATCTCACTATGCAAATGTGGCCTATTTATATAAACAGCGCTATGGGCTCTCCGCCAGTATTCGTAAGGATGGAGCCAATGTTTTTGGTGTAAATACCAATGATAAGTATAATCCTTTCTGGTCAGTGGGTGCGAGCTGGCAGCTGAGCAAGGAAAAGTTTGCTGACTGGAAAGCGGTGAATGATCTGCAGCTCAGAGCTACTTATGGCTACAGTGGTAATATCGATCCTTCGCGAACACCCCTTCCTGTCACTGAAACAACCAGCGGACGGTATACCAATTATCCTGCTTTTGTGATCAGTACGTTGAATGATCCATCGTTGAGATGGGAAAAGGTGCGGACATTAAATTTGGGATTGCGGTTTGGACTGTTTAAAAGTAGAATAACGGGAAGCTTTGATTATTATGTGAAAAAGAGCACAGACCTCTATGGCAATTCATTGATCGATTACACCGTGTTTGGAAAGGCCAATACCACCGTGAAAAATAATGCGTCGATAAGAAGCCAGGGTGCGGAGTTGAACTTGACTGCCGAAGCGATCAGGACTCCGAATTTCAGCTGGCGGCCTGCCGTGCTTTTAAGCTTGAACAAAAATAAAGTGCTGGAATATTACAATAGGCAGTTTGGTCTGATCAATTTAGTGGGAAATGGCGCTAGTATTATACCAATAGTTGGTAGACCGCTCAATTCCATCGCTGCATTTAATTGGGGTGGCCTGAACGAACACGGCGATCCACAAGGGTTCTTGGTGGGTGAGCTGTCGACCGATTATCAAAAAATCAGAAATTCAACAGTAGGGGAAATAGGCGATAGTCAGACAATTGTATTTGTAGGCTCTTCTGTCCCACAGTTATTTGGAAATTTGATCAATACGTTTTCCTATAGGAATTTTGAACTATCATTTAACCTTTCCTTTAAAGCGAATTATTATTTCCGTAAGGAAGCAACCAACAGTGGCAACTTCTATACATATGGTAAAGCGTATTCAGATTACGATAGGAGATGGCAGTCTGCAGGGGACGAAAAATACACACAGGTGCCTCGGGTAAAGTATCCCATTGATGCCAATCGCGATGCTTTTTATCAGGGAAGCACAGTTAATGTGCTGAAAGGCGATCATGCTCGTTTGGAATATGTCAATCTCTCGTGGCGGAATCTGTGGCAGTTGGGCAGTAAAAAGTTAAATACCCGCTTGTTTCTCAATGCCAGTAATTTGGGATTGATCTGGAAAAGTAATAAAGAAGATGTTGATCCTGATTTTTCTGGGCGGTTAACACCTAATCCTACTTATTCCCTAGGGCTTAATGTCAATTTTTAAATAAAAAAATCATGAATATAAATGATAACCTAATCAAGATGTTGGCCGTTTTGCCGCTCTTGTTTTCTTTAATGTCATGTAGTAAGTTTTTAGAAGAGAAATCAAACTTTTCGCTTCAAAGTCCAAATACACTTGAAAGCCTACAAGGAATTTTGGATAATTCGATTGATATGAACATGAATGTTCCTGTGTTTGGTGATATTCATTCGGATGACTATTTCTTTACTGAAAAGGAATTTAATGCGGTGGATGATCAGTCCCGAGGATTTTATACTTGGGTAGGTTTTCCCTACAATTATCCCGATGATTGGGCGTTGATGTACGTCCCTGTTTATCAGGTTAACGTGGTGCTGGATGCATTGCCAAAGATTGAAGGGGTAAAAAGTGAAAAAGATAGGATAAAAGGAGCTGCACTGTTTTTTCGGGCTTATCAGTATCTGCAGGGAATGTGGATATTTGCCAAGCCCTGGGATCCGCAAACCTCAGATACTGATTTGGGAATTGTGTTGCGGCTGACCTCGGACCAGTCGGTACCTTCGAAACGCAGTACGGTATCAGCCTGTTACCGCCAGGTCATCGGGGATTTGGTAACAGCGGCAGGATTACTTCCTGATCTCGCTGAATCGCCTATGCGCCCCTCAAAAATAGCCTGCTATGGGGCATTGAGCAGAACTTATCTCTCTATTGGAAAGTACGATAGCGCATTTTATTATGCGGATAAGGTCTTAAAAGTTAAGAAAGACTTAATAGACTATAACGACTTTTCTTCCTCAGACCTATTGAAGCCTTATCCTTTATCTCGTTTGAATAAAGAGACGGTTTTTTATGCCCAGTTGACAACGTCGTATCCGAACCTCCATCCGAGTTATGGTCTGGTGGATACGATGCTGTATGCAAGTTATGCGGATAATGATATTCGGAAAATGCTGTTTTTTAAAGTTAGAAATGGGTACCGTAGTTTTAAAGGTAATTATACATCAGCTTTTAACCTATTCGGAGGTATGGCTACTGATGAGATGCTCTTGATACGGGCAGAGACCAGTATCCGACTGGGAAACGTCGAAAGTGGTTTGGATGACCTGAATACCTTACTGATGAAGCGAATTAAAAAGGGGAATTTCATCCCATACGTTGGATTTAATAAAGAGGACGCCCTCAAGTTGATAAAAAAAGAGCGGCGTAAAGAGCTGCTCATGCGTGGATTGCGATGGATGGATATAAAGCGTTACAACAAATATGATGGCGATAATATTAAGTTGATGCGGTATATAAGTGGAACCGAGTATGAGTTGGCACCGAATTCAAATCGATATGCTTTACCCTTGCCGACAGATATTATTCTTCTGACTGGGATGGAACAGAATCCCTTATAACATTTAATCGAATGCCCCGGAAGTTATCCCGGGGCATTCTTGCAGTATAAACATAGTTAAAACTGCATTTCCAAGCCTATAACTTATTAATTGGAGATATAGGTTGGCTACTAGGATTACTTGCCGCCGTATTTTTTGACGGAATGAATTGCGAACCAACTGCATTCGCATTCAGTGTAATCCTGCTCGGATTTAAAGAACGAGAACCAGGGGTACCCGTAAGATCAGAAGCGTCAGCCTCCATGGCGCATGCTGCATTATTTCCAGACCCGCAGTCTTCATCATTTGGCGTTTCGGTCCAAAGTGATTGATTTTGCACATCTGACGAAGAACTGGTGCTTCCATGGAAGTAGATAGTCACAGGATCTAATTTTTTTCCTGCATAAGCCTCAGCACCTTTAAATGCTGAGAATCCGATAATCATGGCTCCTCCTAATATCATGTAGCCATAATTGTTTAAAAATTTGGTTAGCATGTAGCTACCCTCCTTTCTGTCTTGCAAACCAATAATTGTTGAATAAGGTTGTTGGTCTGCAAACTTTTGGTAAATAATTGTCGGTACGGTCCTGTGTACCGATCGTATTTGGATGCCAGCAAACTTTTTATATTGCTGCTGGCGGTATTGGGGTCCCAGTAGTCGTAAATGCTGTCCGGTGTGTACCACATATCTTTTGACTTTGTGTAGTGGATATTCCAGTAGCTGATGGCTCCCATTGCCGGAAAGCCTACCAGGAATAATGCGATTGTTGTTCTGCCCGTCACAGTACGCTTGCTACATTTGATCACTGTACGGTGCAATAGCAATCCAATTATTGATAGGCCTAGGATAATGAGATTAAAGATCAAATGTGTTGTCCAGGAAATATTGCTGAGAAAGCTGGTACACATACAGGGTTTCTTGTCGTATACATGTAATACCCCCAGACCGATATAGATGCTAAAAACGATAATCAATAAGGTCGAAACTTTCCACCCCCAGGCAACTAGGCGTTGCGATGGCATGGCCAGCAATACGCCAACGCCGATTTCCATAAACGGAAGCAGCAAAAAAAGCACGGGAGCCAGATAACTGATTACCGGTTGCTGTTCAAGGGCAATCTTGAATGCCTCTAGCTGCCAGAGTTTTTCCATCCCCACATAGACCCAAAAAAGCACCATCGCTGCCCGAATGATCTTGTATATCATGTCTCTGGTTTTATTCCCTTCCATAACTTTAATTATTTGTATCATGGTATTTATTATTTCTTGTCCTCGTTTTATTATTTTTCGCCGTTTCAAAAACAGGGCGCCGTACCTGCCCCTCCATATACGGTACAGCGGCCTGCCTGAGCGTCAGCTTCTACTTTCTCGTACGCTGTAAAACAAAGGTAGTATGGAAAATAGGCCGGCGCAGGTGTAGCGAAATGGTTAATTTGGAAAGTGCACCTGCCTCTATTGGATTTAAATAACGACTGGGATGTAATGAAGATGTAGTATGCGAAAAAAAGATCCGCAGAGGATTCTTGGTAAAACGGTCAGTTTTCGCATAATTAGGACTGTTTTTGATGGGTAGAATGAACACGTTTAGGAGGTGTAGCGGTGGCATACCCCCTGTTTTTTAAATTTTTATGTTTTATTTATTTAATTCAGGAAACTGTCTATTCAGTTCGTCAAGCATCGTATTCAATACCTTGCGGATACGGAGCGCTGTATGAAATTCGGCACTTTTGTCCATTCGGATCAGGCTATGTGCCGAAAGTAAGGTGCCTTCCCGCGTTTTGACAAGCCTGGAAAATACTTCGGCAACTTCTTTTTTCTCCGAAGACCACATAATATTCGCTTTGACAATTATATGCATCCAAAGTTTGAGCTCTTTGCCATTAAAATTGCTTTGAATAAATTGTTGGGGATAATCCTGCATTGTTGCTGATGGAGAGATTTTTTCATCCTCCATGTACCCGCGCATCAACTTGAGCAAGCTCCTACGGTTGCTATCATATGCAAAGTCCGGGATACAGGAGAAGTGTTTGGGGAAGCGTAACAAGGCATCCATAAAGGATGGGTCTGAATTGTAAAGTTCTTTCCAGCGATTGAAGAAGCCCATGTGGTTAAAATTGAAATTGACCATCAGAATCAAAAAGCGGTAATGCCAGTTTTTACTCTGGCGCTTGTCTTCAGCCAATTGGCAAAGTGATTCGATCATTTTGGTTAGGTAGTCCTGATGTCGGTATTGAATATAGGGAATCTTGCCATTTTCAAATAGGCTGTCCATACCCGAAAGGATCTCGGTGAGATAGGCTTTAGGTATGCTTTTCTGAGCCAACTTATCCAGAATATAGGGCATATGTTCGTATACATATTCATGCAGCCTCAGATAATAATGCTCTGGCAGCGGCGTACAGGGATCAATATCTTTTTTAAAGAGCTGTTCGATTCGCTCAAGTAATTCTTCTAAGGCAAATAGCGCTGCAGAACTCACAATTTTACGCACGTTACAGAAGCTATACAACAAAGAGTGTAGCCGCAACAATTGAGTATGGTAGATTTGGATAGCCTGACGTGCATTATTTACCTGAATAATCTCCCGATGGGCTTGTAGTGCCAATGCAAAATTAGTATTGCAGGCCTCGGTGATCTCACCCAAATGGTTTGGAATATCTTTGTTATCAAGATAAACCAAGGCTTCTATGAGCGTTGTCAGCTTCTGTAAACTTACGATCATCTATACCTCCTTTTGATATCCTTATGGTACCATGGCCAGCCAAATCTCCCGGGATGCATCTGAAGTATGAGTGAATCTCCTTCATTGGTCTGTTCATGTAGTTGGGGATTGACATTAATCGAAACTTTTTCTTCCTCACCTTCATAATTGAACGAAAACCATAGTTCGTATAGGTCACAGCAAGCAGGGCATTTCTGGATAACAATGGCGGGTATGCGTACAGCTTTTGCATTTGGGATATGCTGGCAATTAGCCATGATCAGCAGCATACGGATATACCAGGTACATGCAATGATCATGATGGGAAATTGGATCCCATAAAGTTTGAAAAGGTCTGTCTTTCTCCAGAAAAACAGATGTGCCATTGCGCAGATGATAAAGGCTGTCGGTATGCCCTTTTTTACAGCTGTCCAAAAGGGTTGTGAGCTGATCAGCAGCTGGTAGGGAAGGCGGTCAAATAGTGCTATGCTGCTGACCTGAATACAGACAAAAAAGATAACGAAAAGCTGCATGACGCGTTCTTGGCCACGCATTTCCAGAAATGGGATAAGAATGATCATTGCCCCGATGCTATAGACGCGCTCGCTATGTGACCGGGCCCAGAAAATCCCATATAAGGTAATCAGTACAGCAATTGCAATAAATACATAATTGCGGCTAAATAGCAGTCTAAATTTCTTTATCGTCCTCATGATTTATGGTTTAATAATCAGTGAAGTTTTACGCTATAAATTTACCCACTATAGCATGAAATTTCAGTGAATATCCCAACCATTTCAATGAAGGTCAATTTTTTACAATGAGGGCTAATTTCTTGACAGCGAAATAGGATTTTCTAGCAACAAAGAATTAAATTTTTCATCCAGCAGGGGAATTATTTGAACCGTAAAACGATGCAAAAGCATTGATTTAAGTTAGTTGGACATCGTTTAATAAATAATTGGCTAAATTTATATAACAAAAATAAGTATGTAAATTTTAATAGCGTTATTAAAATGTCGTCTGTACATGAAAAGTTTTAGCAAAAATAGATATCAGGATAATAGAACATTGACGGTGCAGTATCCCGATGGGATCTGGCAGTTGATTGCATCTTTCATTTTTGGAGGATTCTGTTGGTATCTGGGCTATCGGGGCGCCTTGGCGGAATGGCTTTTAGACTGGCCGGTAACCTATAGCTATCTATTTTTTGTATTGATGGTAGCGATTATTTTCTTTTATATACGATTGGTTATCGTAATATTAGACAAAAAGCAGAACTGGCTGGTTAACCCCGAAAAACGCGCCGGTATGCAATTATTTTTTTGCTGCATACTTCCGACGCTTTTATTGTTCTGGATCATTGGCCCCGATCCACAGGCGAAGGATGAATGGCTGCTGTTTCCTTTAATGGTCATATTTAGCGGTATTCTGGTCCTGAACATGTCCTATACAGTTTATTTCTACGTCGCTGTTTACCACAGGCAAAAAATATTGATTTTAGAACAGAAAGAAACTATCCTGCAGCAGGAATCAAGAACGATAGATCTCCAGGAGCAGATTGAGCTGCTTTCTCCGGGCATCGAAGAGCTGAAAGAGATCCTGGAAACAGCAGGGGAAGATAGAGATGTGGATGCAATGGATGAAATAGACTTAGCTCTGTTAAGATCCATGGATCTGGAACAGGAAGTATTCCTGCTCAATAATAAAATCTTGTCCCAAAAGATATCCTATAAGGATATCGGGATTTTTACTTATAAAAATGGTATAGTCAGCCTTTATTTAAGAACTGCGATGGACGAAAATCTGACTTGTGGCGAGCAGCGCAGCTTAAAGGAAGTTGTCAATAGCACGAAGGGATTTGTACAAAAGATAGACCGGGATAAGGCTATACCTTTGGATATGATCCAAGCTTGCCTGCAACTGAAACGGGGCCGATTGCGTATCCTGCTCAAAATCCCTTTTGAGGGAAGGTATAATTTTGAGGTATCCGATAAAATTGCAAAACATATCAGAGAATGGGTCATGATGCAGGTGCCAATAGAAAAGGAGCAATAAAATTGAATAGATGAACTTTAATAGATAGATTATGGAAAAAGTAAGGGACAATACCTGGAAATGCCGAGCTACTGGTAAAGTTGGATTTCCTTCTTTAATTGAGGCGCAATGGGCAATGCTTCACTTTAAGTTCAGATCCCGGATGAAAAACAAACTGGATGGTAAACGTATCAAACACAGGATGGGTAAAGATGCCTGCAAAAGGGCTTATTATTGTAAGTTCTGTAAAGGTTACCATATTACCACTTGGGAAAAAGGTCACTTTAATAATTACAAGACCAAAGCCGAATCCTGGGAGATACCGAAAGGATTAGGAAATTGGAATTATTCAATAGAATAATCCCGTGGTCTATTTTCTATTCTAATTTTTTTCCTCTATAATATTCATTCCAGCTATCCTTCGCATAACCTTTGCCCAGATATTTAAATGTAAAAGCAGTTGCATCTTTTATCTCCTGACCAAAATAATAGACTTTCCAGCTATCTTTGCTGTATCCATCACCGAGAAGAACAAAGCTTTGGTCGGATACATCTTTTAGTCGATTGCCTCTATAATAGACATTCCAACTGTCTTTGGCATATCCTTCATCCAGTATTTTAAAGCTGGGCGCAGAGACATCTTTAATCTTAACGCCACGATAATAGGCATTCCAACTATCTTTGGCATATCCCCAACCAAGTGATTGGAAAGAATGTGGCGATACATCTTTAATCTTAACGCCACGATAATAGGCATTCCAGTTGTCTATTGCATAAGCATTGCCGAGGTCTTTGAAAGATCGTGCATCGACACCTTCGACCATCTTATCCCTGTAGAAGATCCGGTTGCCTATGTTGACATAATCGTTTTCTCTGTCATGTCGAAACGTCGTCTGAGACGTAGATCTTTTATTGTGACGACCTTGTTGAGCAATACTTTTCTCCAATATACATAGCAATGCAAAGGAAATAACAAGCATATTTTTTAAGTGGATAAAGGCCATAATGTATCTGTTTTATAATATGATATTTATATTGAATCCCTCCTTTATGACCAAGATAATTCACCGAAGGTTTAATCATTTTATCATTTTATTTCTCGTTATCCTTATCCGTTTCAAATGCAACTATTTTGGAATCCAAATATTTTTTTGTATATTGCTGGTTATGAGTTTTAAAGAAAAATTAGAGAACTGGCGCACGTCAATCAATCGCGCCGGTAGTGGTGAGGAATTGTATATTTTGCTTTTGAACTATAAAAGGTTTATCAACAAAAATTGGGTGGACGATTTTGGCGATCCGGGCAACTGGAAATCGGAATTAAATCAGGTCATCAGCAAAGTAAGAAACAAGGTGGATGTAGCAGATATCAGAGCCTGCCAAGATTTATCGTCCTATCAGGACGATGCCCGGCAGACCGCACATTCACTCAATCATACGTTAAAATATCATCACTCATTGACAAAAGGGTAGGCTAGGCCTACCTTTTTTTGCCGATAACGATTACTGTAAAGGAATCAGGACATTCTGTTCCAAGCGTACAGGGACATGCTTCACCGAGGTAAAACCGTCTTCCTTGGAAATGATGTTGGAAAGATCCAATCCTCTTTTGGAGAACGTACTGATCAAAGCTGTTCTAAAGGTTGCCTTGGCTGAACCCCAGCCTTGTCCCAAAATGGTGTCATTGTTGAGCTGTATCAGTTCATCTGTTGAGTAATAACTGAATTTTTCCAGTAAGTGTTGGTAAAGATTTGTTGTAGTAGCCATACAATTTAAAAATTTAAAGGATTAAACCATAAACTGTATCCAGATCTTGTTGGGGAAAATAATCGTTCAGCGACGTTTATTTTGGTCGAAACCCGTATTAATTTACCACCGCGGTGCCTGCACTCGGTTGGTATTGCATCATGCAATTCTGAATACTCTACAAATATAGTAGATTATTTTTTATAATAAAAAATATTTTTGTTTTTAAGGGTAAATGGGCGTTAGCAACAGGAATACGGAGGTCAAAAGCGAGGCGCGTGGTTGGCTGTGATTTGGTTATGAAGCGGATAGCTGGGCGAAAAATTTATCATGTTACTGTAATCTCATCGAAAATACTTTTAAAAATAGAGATAAGACAATACTTTTGCGCCATGAATAGAATTGCGGAAATTAACGAATACATTGCTGCCGAACGCGAGGTATTATTGCAACACCCTTTATATCGTAAGATCAAAACGATCAAGAATCTACGTTCTTTTACAGAAGGGCATGTGTACGCTGTATGGGATTTTATGTCTTTACTAAAAGCTTTACAGATTAAATTGACCTGTACGACTTTACCTTGGTTTGCGAGTGAGCATCCATCAACACGCTATCTAATCAACGAAATTGTATTGGCTGAGGAGTCGGATGAATACATTGATGGCCGCCGTTTGAGCCATTTTGAGATGTATCTGGACGCCATGGATGCCATGGGTGCCGACCTTCATCTGGTCAACAAATTTATTGCTCAAGCCAAAAAATCGAGCAACATATTCGATGTCATTGCAACGACCACATTGGACAAGCGGATCAAAGACTTTTTGAATTTTACATTCGAAGTGATTGCTGAGGGCGAGGTGCATAAAATTGCTGCAGCATTTACATTTGGACGCGAAGATCTTATCCCGGGAATGTTTACCTCTATTTTGGAAGAAATTAAAACAAACTTTCCTACAGCCAATCTGGATAGCTTTATTTATTATTTTCAACGCCATATTGATCTTGACGGCGACGAGCATGGACCGTTGGCGATGCAGATGATCACAGATCTTGCGAAGGACGATGAGGTTAAATGGACGGAAATGAAAGAGATCAGTAAAGTTGCGCTACAAAAGAGAATCCAGTTGTGGAATGCAATAGAAGATTCCTTATACGGATAATCTATTATTATACCGTCGAGAAAGGCCTTTCAAATCATGATTTGAAAGGCCTTTTTTATGTGCTGTAAAAAAGGATATTGTAAGGACTTCTTGGCAGATATTGGTCTTTTTGTTTGAATTGATGAAAAAATGTCTTTTTTCCATAACATATTGGCGTTTGTGAAGAAATCCAAGTTCCAATAAGTGTCTAAGTTTGCAACGCAAAAAAATTACATAGCACACGTGAACTTTTTTCCTCCCTATTGGGCAAAAGGCATACTAACCATGGGATTGTTAGTATGCGCTATTTCGGACACCTTCGCCCTCGATTCTTTGCGTATGTCGCTGAAAGACATGATCGACAAAGCACTACAAAACAGTAAATACATCGAGCAGTCCTATTTGCAGCTCAAAGAAACTGAGGTGGCAGTACAGCAGCAACGCATGGAGTTGCTCCCTAAGATTTCCGCCAGAGCTTCTGCTAGTTATGCAAGTAATATGCCTGTATATGACCAGGGGCTTTTAAATAAACCTTCCCAGCATGATATCATTCATTACTTGTACGATAGCGGCCTGGATTTTTATCTGAACCTCTACAATGGGCATCGGGACCTAATGAAAATAGAGTCCAAAAAACTGGAAAATGAGCTGGCTAGAATCGATTGGAAGAATGCCGCAGCACAGACGAAATTGGAGGTTTGCAATCTTTTTTTGGATTTGGAACTGTCGTATAGTAACCGATCTTTAATCGAGCAGGATATTGCTGATCAACGGGTACAGCTCAAGGAGATTGAGCATCTGTATAAGGCGGGCGTGGTATTACACAGTGACGTCTTGCGTATTTCGTTGGAACTTTCGAAGCGGGAACTGTTGCTCGTGCAGATCGGTCATGATATTCAGGCTGCAAATCAGAAGCTGCAGCTAATTGGCGGTATTACAGCAGAGATTATCCCCTTGACCGAACCTTTTAAAGTGGAAAGCCCCAGCTATGAAGCGCTTGTTGCCGAAGCGCGAAGCCATGCTTTTTCCCTTCTAAAATCCGAACAGGAAGTTGTTTTGAAGAAATTGTCGGTCAAACAGGCGCGATCAAATTATCTTCCTGAGTTGGGTTTGACCAGCACATTTACCTTTGCCAATCCACAGGTCTTCTTGTATCCCTATAATCCCAGCTGGTATAATCTGAGTATCACAGGGCTCAAATTAAGCATACCGATCTCGGCTATCTATCTCAATAAAAACGTGGTGCGCGGAGCACAGATCGCATTGGATCGACAAGAGGTAAAACACCATCATGAAGAGGAGATTCTGGAAAATCAGCTGTTACAGGCCCTGTTGGATTATCAATTGGCTATTAAGCAGCAGGACGTCTGTCAAAACAATAAGGCGTTGGCGCAGGAAAATGCACGAATTATAAAAAACAGGTATTTTAAATCATCGGCTTTGATTACGGATCTATTGGATGCTGATATGCAATACCTAAAAACACTTTTTGATCTTGAAACCGCACATATTGCGATACAGAAACATTATTATTTTATCGAATTTTTGAAGGGTACTATCTAATGAAACCTAAATCACGAAGAACAGTTGTGGAGGCACAACTCACTCGAATCACCAACTGGTTGGCCGGAATTGTCTTGTTGGCCTTGTTGTTATGGGGCGCTCAAGCATTATGGATGCGACTGCGGTATACCTACACAAATGATGCACAGGTAACGCAGTATATCAATCCCATTGTTTCCCGGGTAGGAGGATATGTAGTTTCTGTGCATTATCACGATCATCAATTGGTTAAACGGGGTGATACCTTGTTGCTTATAGATAATAAGGAATATAAATATGAGGCTGATCAGGTAGCGGCATCCGTCAATAAGGAAGCTGCAGAGATCAATGTTCTTCATAGTCAAAAGGAAATTCTCCAGGCGGAACATGAATCTTTACGCACATCAATTGCTGCCGGGGAGGCTCGGGTAACCAAGCAACAGTTGGAATATGATCGATATAATTATTTGTTTCAGGAAAAGTCTGCAACGGCACAGCAACTGGAGGATGTAAAAGCGACGTTGGATGTGTATAAGAGTGAGCTGGCTTCGTTAAAGCATAAATTACAGGCTTCACAGGAGCGTGTGCATGATGTGGATATGAAAAAAGGTGTGGTTGATGCCGAACGTGTTCGTTTAACGGCAGCTGTCGGCCGCAAACGGCTTGATGTCGGCTATACCGTTATTCGCGCACCTTACGATGGACAGATTGGCAAACGCACGATTGAAAAAGGTCAAATGATAAGTGCTGGCGAAGTTTTGGGCTTTATCGTCAATAGAGAAACCCCAACCTGGGTAACCGCTAATTTTAAGGAAACACAACTCCGCTATTTGCATCTTGGCAATAGGGTTGAGGTGGTTGCTGATGCGTATCCGGATCAAAAATTTTATGGAAAAATTATTTCCATCTCCCCGGCTACTGGATCTGCATTCTCCCTTTTGCCGCCAGATAATGCAACGGGCAACTTTGTGAAGATTGTACAACGCGTACCTGTGCGCATTGAGCTGGATAAGCAAAAGGGAGCCCAACAGCTTCTTTCGGGAATGAATGTGAATGTATCGGTATCAAAAAAACAGAAATAGTGAAGGGAATTTTTAAAGAATGGGTGCCGGAGTGGTTGATCAAGCTTATCTTGTTTAGCAGTTTGATGCCCAGTATGGTCTTATTTTTCCTGCCGGGTGCAAATACAAATGTCACCGCTGGATTTTACGGTGCACAACCCAGTGATGTCCAGTTTCTGATCATTTTGTTTTATGCTGGTTTTGTTGGATTCTACGTTTTAGAACGGCGCTTTTTTTTATACTTTCCCATCAAGCAGTACTACATTATTTTTAATCTTCTACAGCTATTGAATTGCTTTTTGATGTACAGCATCACCGATATCAGCTGGGTATATGGCCTGCGCTTTTTCCAAGGGATGTTGTTTGCTTCTGCCGTAAACTTATCGATCTCCATGATATTCTCACGGTTGAAAAGCGATCGGGCTAAGGAAGTAAGTTATGCTGTCTTTTTTGGTATGTTACTCTGCAGCTCCCCATTTAATACTTTCGTCACGGCTGAATTTATCGATTCATTCAATTTTGATCAGCTCTATCTATACGCTGCCTTATCATTTGTACCGGGTTTATTGTTGATTATGCTGTCGATGCGCTCCATACGGCATATACGTCCTTACCCTTTGTTTTCATTAGACTGGGCAAGCTGCATTTTCTATAGTCTTGTGATCGTCAGTTTTGGCTATCTAATGGTGTATGGACAAGAAGTTTATTGGTTTAACGATCAGCATATGCTGATCATATTCGGGGTAGGTCTAACGTTGCTTATTCTTTTTATTGTTCGGCAAATGGTGCTCAGGCGTGTGTATGTTCATTTGGTGATTTTTAAAAACAGGAACTTTCTCTTGGGCTTATTGATTTTGTACATGATGTATATTGAGCGTTTCTCCTTGACCATCTCAAATCAATATCTCGTACAGGTTATTCAACTCGATCCTATTCATTTGTCCTATATCCAGTGGTTTAATATTGCTGGTATTGTCGCTGGTGTTCTAGGCTCATTGTATTGGATGCTTGGGCAACGCCCCGTAAAATGGATCTGGATTTCGGGCTATTGTTGCTTGCTGCTGTTTCACCAATGGATGTTTTTCTCCTTTGAGGGGCAGGGGAATGATGCGCATTTTTGGATACCCTTAGTTTTACATGGACTCGGAGTAGGGCTTATTATGGTACCCACCATTTTATTTTGTATTACCAGTGTCAGCCCGCAATTGGGGGCTTCTGCGGCTGCGGTCTGTCTTGCTATCCGATACCTGGGCTACACGAGCAGTATCGGTTTGCAGAATTTTTTCAAGTTGTTTGAATATGCCCAGCACCAGCAGGTTTTTAGGGACCAAACGGAAGTGGGCAATCCCTTATTTCGGGAGTACCTGCAGCAGGAATCTGTCAGCATTTTGCAGCATGGACTGCAGTATAAGGAACATACGGCAGCCTTAAAGCTCGTTGCTGAGCGGGTCAAGATCCAATCCTTTGTGCGCTATGCCATGGATTATTATGAGATCATGTCCATGATCAGTATCAGCATACTTTTGCTGATACTGATTTCGCCTTCCTTGAAAAGCATGTATAAAAAGTTGAGAAAAAACAGAATTTCTCCTGCTTAGCTGACAGTGCTACATTTTTCCTTTACCACAATATGCTGGTTAAGGAGACTTAAAAAAAAATAGCATGCTATCAGGATAGGGAACGATGTGAGATATCAATGCTAAAAACACTTCCAACGCCTTTTGCCGAGCGGACGGTGATCTCGCCTTGATGGAGAAGCACGATTTTTCGGGTAAGCGATAAACCAATACCATTTCCCTCGCTATAATCTTTGTTGCTTCCACGATAGAATGGTGTGAATATATTGGGCAGATCGACTGGGTCAATGCCTATTCCGTCATCTTTAAATTCCAGCTGAATTCTATTTTCATCCGCTTTGATAGCGATTAGGCATTTTTGATTGGGTGAAAATTTACAGGCATTTTCAATGAGGTTGACAAAGGCGACCTGCAATAGATACTCATTTGCATTGATGGATAGAAGTTTTTCATCTTCAATCGCCGGATCGACAAAAATGTCGAGTTTATAATTTGGACTTGACTGGAGAACCTGCTGGCATGCATCAATTAGTATTTCGTCTATACGTAAGGTTTTAAACGCGATTTCAGCACTGTCGTAACTTGCTTTGGCAAAATCAAGTAAGCTATTAAATAACTTCTTCAGTTTTTGGGCATCATTTAGCGTATTGTCGATGACAGTTTTATACTCCACTATGCTACGGTCCTTATTGGCAGAAATCTCGAGTTCTGCAATCATGGCGGCCAAGGGTGTTCTTAGCTCATGCGAGATATTGGAGACAAAATGCTTTTGGGCATCAAAGGAGTTCTCGAGGCGGTCGAGCATCGCATTGAATGTGCTGGCCAATTCGGAAAGCTCGTCTTTATTTCCGCTACTCGTAAGCCTGGCATCCAAACTTGTCGCAGAAATGGTTTTTACACGTTGTGTCATTTCCAGGATAGGTTGAAAGACCTTTTTGGAAAAGAATATTCCTGCTGCATAGATCAGAAATATAGACAAAATGAAAACCAAAAAAATGGTAGATAATAGACTATTCAGTTTATTGTAGCCGTATTGATCATAGGCTGCGGCTGTGATGATGTAAGTTTTGTCTTTATATGGAAAGGTTATGCCGATGACCTGCCATTTTTCCTGATAAAATCGTATCTCTTTATTTTTGAGAATATCCTGCAGCATGGCTGGTGTCTCTTTGACAAAGTCGATATCTACGGCATCATGATACAAGAGATCAAAACGGGTGTCGTAAATTGCAACCTCGACTTCGTTGAGGATTTTTCGGTTGTTGTGGTAGATATCTTCTAAGGTCTTTTTGTCGACTTTTGCATTCAAAAAAAGGTTTGCTTTGGTGTAAGCTTCTTTTTTCTATAGGGCGTAAAACTCTCTTTCCCGATTCTCCACCGCTGAAAAATATACTGTACAGGCAAATACCAGCAATATGGTGGCTGTAATCAGCGTGAATAATATGGAGATTCGTGTCCTGATCCGCATTAGTCCTGTTTTAGAATAAAGCCCATTCCGGATCTGGTATGGATATATCTGGTTGCAAAATCTTTGTCGATTTTTTTACGTAGATAGTTGATGTAAACATCAATGAAGTTGGTTCCGGTGTCGAAATGTGTTTCCCACACTTTTTCAGCAATTTCCATTCTGGAAAGGACACGCTCGGGATTTTGCAATAAATAATGGAGTAACTTGAACTCTTTGGGGGTCAAATGGATTTCGGTATTATTCCTTTTGACGCTTTTGGTATGGAGGTTCATTTCCAGGTCTCCATAACGCAAAATTGTTCCTGTGAGTGTATCTTGTTTTTGATATTTTTTGAGCAGGACTCTGATGCGGGCTAGGAGTTCGCGCATTTCAAAAGGTTTGACCAGATAGTCATCCGCTCCGGCGTCAAAACCCTCAATTTTATCGTCTGTAGTTCCTAATGCTGTTAACATGATAATGGGAACATCGGGTTTGATATGACGAATCTCTTTGCAGAGATCCAATCCATCCATCTTAGGGAGTACGATATCGGTTATGATAAGATCAAAGTCGTGTTGTAAGGCCATTTTCTTTCCAGATATGCCGTCGTAGGCAATAGCTGTTTGAAATTCATTTTCATCAAGTCCGCGTTTGATCAATCCTGCGACACGTACGTCATCTTCGACTAGGAGAATCTTCATATAAAGAAAAACGTTAAAAACTTCGATGAATCGAAATTTATCTATGATACCAAATCAGGGGCTATCCATGCATCGTCCCTACAAATGTATTAAACTAAGCTAAATTTACACGGATATGCAAATAAAACTTTCTACACGGTCCTGCGATGACATCACTTACCTAATGTCTGTTATTGATCGTAGGACTACTTTTGGAATTTTAAAAATGAATGGAAAAAATATGTTGATTATTTTCAAATTGATAATCAACAATCCAGCCTTGATACCGGGCGATTTCGGTAATAATTGCCAATCCTAAACCACTGCCTTGGCTGTTTTTCGAAAGTTTGGAAAACCGTTTGAATAAAAGTATTTTATCTAAGGGCATTGAACCGGGGTTATATACCGTTAAAGAAGTTTGATTGAGATGTACAGCAATTGTATCGTTGGCATTGCTGTAACGTATGGCGTTCAGGAGTAGGTTGTTGATCAGAATTTCGGTCAGACTGCTGTTTCCTGTCAGCAGCACCGATGGTTGGATCTCTTGTTGCAGTCGTAGCTGTTTTAGCTCCAGATGTTCTTGCATGACTTCAATACTTTGTGTAACAAGCGAGTCCATACTGATTTTTTCGGAATGATCGAATTGACTGTTGTCAATCTTGGCGAGCAGCAGCAGGTTGCGGTTGATTCGCGTGCTACGTGAAAGCGCTTTATGCATATCTTCAAAGAGCTGGTATTGCTCATCGCTTAGATCCGGGGACTGCAATAAGATATCTAACTTATTTTTTAGGATTGCCAAAGGTGTTTGCAATTCATGAGAAGCATTTTCAGTGAATTCCTTTTGTGATCGGTATACGGCCAGGTTTTTTTCAAGAAGCTTGGATAAGGATTGATTAAGCTCATGGAACTCTATGGTGTCCGTTTGCTGAAAGTCAACCTGTTGTTGACTATTGAGATTAAATGCCTTCAATTTATCAACGGTATCTCGAAATGGTTTCCAGAGCCTAAGTGATATTTTTCTGGAGATAATAAGTAAACCAATGACCAAGATAACAAAGAAAAACAAGGTTGTTGCGGCGATGGCGGCGATGGTTTCTACAGATTCTTCAATATTTGTTTGTACGGTAAAACGATAAGGCGCACCATTGATCTGAATAACAGATGATAGGCATCTAAATCGGTCAATTGTCTTTGGCTCGACAAAACGCTGCGGTTTTTCGATGGTATACACGCTATCTTGCAATAAATCGCCCGGCTTTACGCGATGTATATTGGTTTCAGGTTGTATGTTATTCCATAAAGCGATGCTGGCTTCGAGCTTGTCTTCGGAGAGTTTTAAACTGTTCAGTTCGTAGGTTGTTTTTTTGACGATAATTTCGTTATGTTCGTCTAATTCACTTTTCCATATCCCGTCGATTACAAAATAATAAACAGGAATACTGACACCTAGTACAATCAATACATAGAGTAGAAATGGGGTCGTTATTTTGCTCAGTAGGGGTTTCATCTCACTATTTTAATTTTCCCATTTGTAGCCCGTACCGTATACCGTTTTGATATAGGATTGACTTCCGGCGTCCTGTAGTTTCTTTTTTAAATTTTTGACATGAGCATAGACAAAGTCATGGTTATCGAGCATATCAGCAATGTCGCCGGACAAGTGTTCTGCTAAGGTACTTTTTGAAATTACTTTATTTTTGTTGCCGATAAAAAACATCAGCAGATCGAACTCTTTTTTGGTCAATACAACAGGAAGATCATTGACAATAACAGTTTTTGCCAGTAGATCAATCTGTATTTCATTTTGCACAACAATATTTGAGCTATTGAATTGTTTTCGACGGATCAAGGAATAGATTCGTGCTGTGAGTTCAGATAAATGGAAAGGTTTGGTCAGATAATCGTCGGCCCCCAGTTGTAGTCCATGGATTTTGTCGTCCAATGCATTTTTTGCAGAAATGATGATCACACCGTCCTGCTTTCGCTGCGTCTTCAACTCTTCGAGTAGTTTCAGACCATTTCCATCTGGTAGGCCGATATCCAGTAAGATACAGTCGTACTGGTATAACTGAATTTTGTCCAGAGCATCCTGCAAAGTTGGCGCAAATTCGCATAAATACTGTTGCTCGCTAAGGTATGTAGCGATGCTTTTGGCCAGCTCCAATTCGTCTTCTATGATCAAAATCTTCATGTGGTAAAGATAGAACTTCAATTTAGTAGAAATTTAGAATTTATTTCGCAATGATCTATCAATTTTGTTCATTTTTATTTCTTGTCCTACGACAAGTGTAATCGCTATTGAAACGTGTAATTTTAGTCTAAATCAGTTATTTAGTATTTAAAAAAATCAAAACGAAATGGATAAACCGAAATCATTAAAATTAGAAATCATCATTCCTGCTTATCGCATGCACAGTCAAATTTTTCTGAATGCGTTGGATGGCGTTTCGGAAGAAGATGCATTAAAACGAATTGATGGACAGACCAACCATATCGTATGGATGGCGGGTAATTTTGTAAATGTGCGTTATGCAATGGCACATGTTCTTGGGCTTCAGGAAAATGATCCTTACCATGAGCTATTTTTTATGGGAAAGACACTCGATGAAAGTAATCACTATCCCAGTGTGCAGGAATTAAAAGAAAATTTTAAAGCGATATCACCGAAAGTCTATGCTGCTTTGCTGCAAGTGGACGATACGCAGCTGGCTGAACTATTTAAGATTAATATGAATATCCCTTTTATTGAGGAGGACAAGCTAAATTTCATAGGGATGTGTATCGGACGGGAAGATTATCTGGCCGGTCAGATTGCCTTGATGCGAAGGTTGCTGCACTATCCAGGCATGAAATACGATATTGACGAAAAAATCCAGTACTAAAAGAAAAAATCCAGTACTAAAAATAGAGACTCAAGATCGGCCGCTGCTTAAAACGTTCGATCTTGAGTTTTTTAAGTATGGATCTAGCCGCATGATCTGTCTGCGCTGAAAAGTCAATACGTTGGTTATACCTAGAAATAAGGTTTACTCGCTACCTTTTATCGTCAATATAACACCTGAATATTTCTCGTGGTCTTTACCGATATAGAGCAGATCGACTTTTTTTGTCGCAGCATCCTCGAGCTGTTTTTTCAATAGATTTAAATCCATTTTTTCTGTTTTTTCCTGCCATTCATCGGTCGATTGGGGCCTGAACGAAGCAATGTTCTTCATGTCAAAAAGTGCCGAATTTGTGTCGAGCTGCTTTGAACGATGTATAAAAACAGTGTCGCCCACGATTTTATCTATTTTTATCCAACCTGCAGGAAGTCCATTTATACTGTTACCATCCTGATCGGTAAAAAAAGTAGCGCCATAAAGCTGGCCTGCCTTTAGTTGCTTCAAATTATCAATCATCTGACCAACTTCTTTTTCCCGTTGTTGATTTCCCAATTTATTCTTTACCCCATAAATGACTGCCCAGATAAGGATTGCCGCAGTGACAATTAGAAATCCTTTCCATAACTGAAAATAGGGGATGCTATACTGACTTTTGAACGCTTTGATCTCTGCTTTTAATTCATCTGAATAATTCCGTGCGTGAATCAATTTACCCTGTTCGTCGTAAAGTCTGGAAAGTTTGACAAATCCACCGCCAAAAGGTAGGCCTATAAACCGACGGGCTGGCGTAATAATCTGCAAGGTGAAATTTCTTGGCGCGTTTTCTTTTTTTAAGGTTGCGGTTACCGTTTTTTCTGCTAATACAAAGTCGTAGATACTGAAAATAAAAAACATAGTCTGTCGTGATTTTTTAATGAAGAACTGAGGGAAGGATTCCGGATCAGTTCGGCTTCATGAGAAATGAAGCATGAAAGCAAAATTAAAAGAAATAAATAAAAATCAATAAAAACACCCGCGCATTGCAAGAAAATTTCGATTTTTGAAGGGTACATTTTTGAAAAGCAATAAGATCAAATTGATTTAATACGCTGTGCCTTTCAGGAGGCTGACAATATAAACCGAAATGTACTGTATAAAATATGATAAACCTAAAACTGAGTTTTATTTTGATCTGTGTAACAAGTGTTGTTATGGGACAAAAAATGGATAAATCAAAATTGGATAGCACCATTGCAGGCTATTATAAGGACCCGGCAGCTCCGGGGATTAGCTGTGCAGTTAGCCAAAATGGTCGTCTTATTTATCGTTATGCAATTGGACGTGCAGATTTGAAGGAAAAGCGTGCAATCACATCCAGCTCACATTTTCGCCTGGCATCGGTAAGCAAACAGGTGACTGCACAGGCGATATATACCTTAGTGATTCAAAAGCGTTTAAAACTAGACGACCCATTGTCCCTTTTTTTTAAAGATCTGCCAGTCGCGCTGAAAGGTATTACTGTAGCACAGCTTCTGCAACATACATCCGGAATCTGGGACTATGAAGAGCTTATACCGAAAGAAAGGAAAGATCAGGTATCGGATAAGGATGTGCTGAAGTATATCCGGCAGACTGATCGTTTATATTTCCCTTCGGGAAGTCAATTTCGCTATAGCAATACAGGCTATTGTCTTTTATCGCTGATTGTCGAGCATGTTGCAAAAAAATCCTTTGCTTCCTTTGTCAAAAATCACTTGTTTGAACCCATAGGCATTAGCAAGGGATTGGTATATGAACCGGGCACGACGGTTGATGAACGAGTCTACGGTTATCATCCGACAGAAGGCTCCTACCTGTTTGCCGATCAGAGTGTGACAAGTGCGACACAGGGGAATGGGGGTGTTTATCTATCTGCGGATGAATATCATACATGGGCCAATTTTTTGGTAAAAGATCGGTTAATACAGCCGGGACTGGAGCAATTGTTCGATCAAATGGCCTACCCGGTAAAGGATGGAATAGCGTATCATTTCGGATGGTTTATTCAAAAAAATGCAGGCCATAAAATCCTGTTTCATTCAGGTGAATCTACCGGGTTTCATCATATCGTATATATCGATGTACAGAAAGACCTTGTGGTTTCACTTTTTAGCAATCGTGATGATTTGATGATCGGTGAAGCATTTGATGCCATCCTTAAAACAATGGGTATCAGCAAACCGGTATTGAATGGACAGCATCGTTCAACTTTTGCATGGTTGAACGGAGTATATGCAAATGAGTGAAAGAAGGAAGCGGATTGAAATAAGCATAAACACTAAATCGTCACCGCTCCACCTGCGACGATTTAGTGTTTATGAAGAGACCTACTTTAAAAAGTCGGGCGATTGATAGGCCGGATTGGGATAGGTATAGAACCCTTCCCCAGTAGCGACGCCCAATTTGTTTTTGTCTATAAAATGCTCTTTGAGATAGGCCACTGTTTTGATCTTTAAGGGATCATTTGTTGCATCGGCGCTCATTTTATTGATATTATAAGCTGTTGTGATGCCAACGATATCGAGTATGCCGAAGGGGCCTGTTGGCGCCCCAGTGGCAACCATCCAGGTTTTGTCGATCGTTTGGGCATCCGCCACTTCGTTGACCAAAAGATCTGTTGCCGCCGAAAGTAATGGGACAAGTAAGGAGTTTACAATATAGCCAGGCTGCTCCTTGTGCAGCGGGAGGGCAACCATGCCAATGGATTTTGCAAAGTTTACAACCTGCTCAAATACAGTTTTGTCTGTACCCGGATGGCCCATAATTTCTGCTGTATTGTGCTTCCAGATTTCATTGGCAAAATGTAGCGCCAGGAACTTCTCTGGACGGCCGGTTTCTTGGGCAAATTGACTTGGTAGCAAGGTTGAGGAGTTTGTGGCAAAAATGGTTTTCTCCGGAGCCACTTTCGCTAACTCCTGATAGAAGCCAATTTTAATGGCTGGGTTTTCGGGAACGGCTTCGATAAGAAGATCTGCGTTTGCTACCGCCGCGGCCAGATCTGAACTATAACTTAGCCTGTCAAAGGTTGAAGCCAGTTGTTCTTTACTCGCATGAAGATCTTTCTCGAATGCCTGCGCCAAAATATCAAATTTTGCTGCTGCTTTTTTTAATACATCGTCGTTGATGTCGTATACAGTGACATGATAGCCATGAAATGCTGTTTGGAAAGCGATTTGATAGCCTAAAACCCCACTGCCAGCTATCGTTATATTTTTAAAGTCCATGATGTTATTGTTTTTTCAATTCGTAAAAATCTGCGCCACGGAATCATGGCGCAGGTTGTGATCCCTATCCTTTAATTCCTTTTAACCAATCTTTGAATTTGGTGATCTGCTCTGTCAGGAAAGATTCATGGTCTTCTTGTTCCTCAGAACCGATAGGCAGGATATGTTCAAAATAAGTGCCTTTTAGCATTTTACGTAGTAAGCCTTCGCCCACAAATGGTTTGTCATCATTTAATGTTTTGGCTGCTTTCAAAAGATGGCGGATGTCGTATTGTAGGGGATTAATATCCGGAACCTGCTTGTTTAAGTTCAGCAGTTCGTATACCGCAATACGTGCGGTACGTACCGAGCTTTCCATGGTAAAGACAACGTCATTGTTGGTTTCGACAAACTGACCGATCAAGCCCAGGTTTTTACATCCTTCAGGTACGACTCTCGGACGGTCGCCTTTTGCTCTTGGCATAAACATCGAGGTGATGTAAGGCATAAATGTCGTACGTACAATCGTATTTTTGATAACATCGTCCAGTTGATCAATAATGCCCAAATGGTGACATAGTTCGGCTAAAATTTCATCTCCAGTACATTGTGGCATTGGCTTTTTGATGTAATTTCCTTCTTTATCCATAAATAAGGCATATACCCATAAGACAAGAACATCATCCGGTTGGCCAGGGAAATGTGGCTGTCTATTACAGGTGAAACTCATCAGCCAATCAGAATCGGTAATGGTAATAATACCGCCAGTGACTGTTTTGCCGGAATAAGGGTCATTGACAGAATATTCTTTTAGTTTTTC
>NZ_DKSP01000119.1:138573-138910 GCF_002472745.1 Sphingobacterium sp. UBA7253
AGAATATTCTTTTAGTTTTTCGACTAAAGCCGAAGGTTTACATGTCAGGGTCGCAGACTCCCATGCTGATTTTTCGATGTTACTGCAGAACTTTTCGGGTTTACCAAAGATGGCGGATTTGGCAGCCAGATTTTTCCAGAGTTTCCAGCCTGCACTTTGACCGCTGCTGCTGTTGTCGATAGCGATGATCGGTGCATTTTTGTTGTCGCCGTAGAAGGTATCTTCTGTCATTGATCCAGTTGTCACAATGACGAAGTCGTCTTTTCCGATTGGAATTTTTACCTCTTTACCGTCTTGTTCTGTAATCAGGGCCTCCACAACTTTTCCATCGGTATTG
>NZ_DKSP01000207.1:0-11354 GCF_002472745.1 Sphingobacterium sp. UBA7253
GCTCACCTTGATTGATGAGATTCTGGATCTTTCCAAAATTGAATCGGGTAAGATGACTTTGGATTATGCGTCTTTGAACCTGAATGATATTTTGGCGGATTTGAATAGTCTGTTTTCGCCTGTTGTACAGGAAAAGGGTTTGATTTTCAAAACGAGTATCAGTGATTCGGTCAATCTAAGCTTTCAAGGTGATCGTTTGCGGATAGATCAAGTACTACGGAATCTAATTTCTAATGCCATTAAATTTACCAAAGAAGGCGAAGTACGTCTTGAAATCTATGAAGACCCAGGCGATAGTGATCGATTGGTGTTCGCTGTAGTCGATTCGGGTATTGGTATACCACTTGAAAAGCAGAAAATTATTTTTGAAGCCTTTCAACAAGCTGATGGCTCAACCAGAAGGAAGTTTGGTGGTACTGGATTGGGGCTTTCCATTAGCCGCGAGATCGCGCGCTTACTCGGTGGAGAAATCCGGTTGGAAAGCGAAGTAGGCAAAGGCAGTACGTTTTTGTTCATTATACCGAAGTCTAAAGTTGAAGTCAAAGAGATATTGACCAAGGAGCAGCAATTGGTTGAGGAGATATCTTCGGAAGTCGAAGAGGTCATTGAGATTGTTAAAGAAGATAACTATAATCCGGTCACGATTAGGATCCCGGAGGAAATTCCAGATGATCGGGATACAGTTGTAGAAGGGGATAAGGTGATTTTGATTGTGGAGGATGACATTAATTTTGCCAAGGCACTCTTGAAGTATACCCATACGCAAAACTATAAAGGTGTAGTTGTAGTTCGTGGTGACCATGCACTCCCAGCCGCCGAAAAATATTATCCCGTTGCTGTTTTGCTCGATATTCAATTGCCAATTATGGATGGATGGGCTGTCATGGATCAATTGAAGGGCAATAAGGCTACGCGGCATATTCCGGTTCATATTATGTCTTCGCTTGAGGTGAAGAAAGAAAGTTTATTAAAAGGAGCGATCGATTTTATTAATAAGCCTGTTGCGTTAGAACAAATGACTTCGGTATTCCAAAGAATTGAATCGGCGTTAAGCCGTTCGCCGAAGAAGGTGCTTATTGTTGAAGAAAACCCGAAGCATGCAAGTGCATTATCTTATTTCTTAAGTAGTTTTAATATATCACTTGAAGTAAAAGATAATGTAGAGGATAGCATTACAGCTTTACGTACAGCGGATGTGGACTGTGTGATTTTGGACATGGGAGTACCTGATGAAATGGGCTACCATACGTTGGAAGCAATCAAACAACATGAAGGACTGGAGAACCTGCCGATCATTATCTTTACAGGTAAGAATCTGTCCAAGGCTGAAGAGTTGAAAATTAAAAAATATGCAGACTCAGTTGTTGTAAAGACGGCTCATTCATATCAACGGATTTTGGATGAGGTAGGCCTGTTTCTTCATTTGATTGAGGTTAATAATTCAGACGACGCTAGGAGAAAGAACAATGGGCTTGGAGCTTTGACCGACGTATTGAAGGGCAAGAAGGTTCTTGTCGCTGATGATGACGTTAGGAATATCTTCTCGATGACCAAAGCATTGGAGAAATTTCAAGTGAAGGTAATTCCCGCGATGGATGGTAAAGAAGCGTTAGAAGTATTGATGTCCGGAGAACCCATTGATATTGTATTGATGGATATGATGATGCCTGAGATGGATGGTTATGAGACGATTAAGAATATCAGGCAACATGCGGACTATGCTAGATTACCAATTATCGCTGTTACGGCGAAGTCGATGATCGGGGATCGTAAAAAGTGTATTCAGGCAGGAGCTTCGGATTATATCTCGAAGCCGGTGGATATCGACCAACTCTTGTCTTTGTTGCGTGTGTGGTTATATGAAAATTGAGGACAACTGATATATGGATCAGCATAAGGTAATATTAATTGTGGACGACGATCAACGTAATATTTTTGCATTGCGTTTGACGTTGAAAGCTAAGGGATATCAGGTATTGAGCAGCACAAGTGCGGGCGAAGCTATGGAGATCTTGGAGGCGAATAAAGGTGTGGCGCTGATATTGATGGATATGATGATGCCTGAAATTGATGGCTATGAGGCGATTCAGCTAATTCGCAATTCGAGTTTTACAGGCAAAATTCCGGTTATTGCCGTGACGGCTCAAGCGATGAGTGGAGACCGGGAGAAATGCTTGGAAGCTGGAGCCCAGTCGTATGTCTCGAAGCCGATTGATGTCGATAAATTGATGGGTGAAATTGAACGGTTAATCTAAATGTTGGGCTATAGTATCATAAAAGACCATGAAATAGATATTTTACTTGAAGATATCTATCGAGACTACGGGTATGATTTTTTGCAGTATAGCCGTGCCTCGATGAAGAGGCGGATTAATCGGCTTATGACGAATGACCGTTTGGCAAGCTTTGCCGAACTTCGCTTTGTATTAAAGGACAATCCTGCATTTTTGCAACACTTTGTAGAAGAGATTACCGTTAACTTAACTGAGATGTTTCGGGATCCTTTATTCTTTCGTCAGCTACGGGAGGAAATTCTACCACAATTGGGCACATACCCGTTGATCCGTGTGTGGATTGCTGGTTGCTCCACAGGAGAGGAAGCTTACTCGATGTCCATTTTGCTAAAAGAGGCCAATTTGTATCACAAGTCATTGATATATGCAACGGATATTAATCCACGGGTACTTGATATTGCCCGGAATGGTGTATATCCATTGAGCCAGATAAAATCTTTCTCTGAGAATTACATAGAATCTGGAGGAAAACAGGATTTTTCGAAATATTATACAGCAAATTATGAATGGGCGAAATTCAATGCCGATCTAAAGCAAAAAATGATTTTATCTACCCATAATCTGGTATCTGATACCTCATTTAATAGCTTTCAATTAATCCTTTGTCGTAATGTCTTGATCTATTTTAATAAGGACTTGCAAGAGCGCGTCTTTAAATTATTTGATGCGAGTCTAGAAAATTTAGGATATTTGGCATTAGGTAGTAAAGAAACCATACGATTTTCAGGTATTCAACATAACTTTACAACTGTAGGGGATCAAAAAATTTGGAAAAAACTTTATACCTTATAGGGGGGGGCAGGCAGACGTGAATCATTTTGTGTCTGATGTAAAACAATGAGGGTATACATAAACTATTTTATATGAGTAAAGCAAAAACGGTATTGATATTTGAGGACGATACCATTATTTTGGAGGTTATAACGGTTGTTTTGACAGATTTAGGGTTCCATGTTGAAGTTTCCGAAACTTCACATGATATTATCCAAAAGGTGGAATCTGCAGAGCCCAACCTTATCTTAATGGATAACTGGATTCCAAACATAGGTGGTGTTGAAGCGACTAGATTGCTTAAATCAGATAAGCGTTTTAGCCATATTCCCGTAATATACGTATCGGCAAACAACGATATTCAATCCCTAGCAGATCGTGCCGGAGCGGATGATTTTTTATCTAAACCTTTTGATTTGGAAGATTTGGAAAATATTGTCAATAAATATATTGTATAGATCAATTGTAAAGGTTGGACTTCTGTACTGCGCATCTCAGTTTCTTGCGGGTTAGTTTAGCCGATGGTAGAATGTTGGCCTGTGTCAGCGGTGACTAGGCTGTAGTGTATTATAAATTTGGTGTCAAAGTGTTGGTGATTGTACTACCAGGTATTTAAACCTTCCTGTAAGATATTCTTGTAGGTTTCCACGTTGAACTTATAGAGGTCGGGAGCTTTGTGGGCTCCGCCTTTCCGTTGCTCGTCAAGTTTTTGAAGGATGCCCATGTTTTTCATTTTACGATAAAAATTGCCTCGATTAAGTTTTTTACCAAGTACTGTTTCATAGAGCCCTTGCAAGTCGGACAGTGTAAACTTGTCTGGTAGTAAATTGTATCCTATTGGTTTGTAAGAAAGCCGTTCGCGAAGAGTCCGAAGAGCCTTGCTGATGATTTTGCGGTGGTCCATGGTGATATTGAGTTCAGTGATGTTCTTAAAGTCGATCCACTGGCAGGTCTCACTTAAGGAATCAGGTTGAGGAACCACATGTTTGTAATTTACCAGCGCGTAGTAACCAATTGAAATAAAACGCTGTTTGTTCCACAATGTGTCTGGGTAATCCGCAAAGGATTGCTGGCTGCGCTGTGGGTTTCCAAATACAGCAAATTCTTCCAAGAAGATATCCTTTACACCCGAGCGTTCATAAAGTACGCGTTTGACCGCTTCGTCAGTATCTTCCTCTTTCCCTACATAGCCTCCAGGAAGAAACCACTCTTTATTGTAGTTCATTTTTAGCAAAAGGATTCTCAAAGAACCTTGGTCGAAGCCAAAGACGACGGTGTCTACAGAAATGTGAGGTAGAAATTTTTCATAACTCTCTGCCGATGCGTTAATAATCTGTGTTCTGAAATCCATGTACTTTTTGTCTTTGGGTTAATATTACAAAAAAATATCCCAATGGGAGGAAAGTTGGTTGATAAAGTCGAACAAATTCTTGTGTCAAAAATTACATTAGGGGCTCTCTTGTTAAATCAATATATCGATATCTAGCTGTTTGTGTTATTTTATTGATTTTATTTTGTATTTGAATAAAAAGGTTGTAAAATTGTATTGCTTCATAATGAAGCAATATAAGTAACTGATTATAACGTATCAAGCCAAATGTTTTTATTGCCAATAAGGCGAACGTTTTGACTACGAACTCATTTATTAAAATAACAGATTATATGAACGCAAGGAAACTACTATTCGCTTCATCTTTCAGTCTATTTTTAACGTTTTCGGCACAAGGCCAGGTTTATCAAAAGATTGAGAATAAATACGGTCCTGTCTTGGGTTATTCGACAACTTCAGGAGTGAAGATCCTAAGCATCGCTGGAAATAAATTTAAGGATCTCAATCGAAATGGGAAATTAGATCTTTATGAAGACTGGCGTTTGACACCAGAAGAGCGCGCCAAAGATCTCGCCTCAAAATTATCTGTTGATCAGATTGCTGGACTTATGTTATACAGCAGACACCAAGCTTTACCAGCACCCGCCTTTGGATTTATGGCAGGCACCTATCAAGGAAAAAATTACCAGGAAGGTATTGTTTCACCTTGGGCCCTGACCGATCAGCAGCGCGAATTTCTGGAGAAGGATGGGCTTAGGCATGTCCTATTAACGGCAGTAAAAGATCCGGAAACCGCTGCCCGCTGGAATAATGAGTTGCAGCGTTTTGTGGAAGGGTTGGGATGGGGTATCCCGGCGAATAATAGCTCCGATCCACGTCATAATGCTGTTGTCAGTGCAGAGTTCAATGCGGGGGCAGGGGGGCAAATTTCGATGTGGCCGGATGGACTTGCGATGGCGGCGACATTCGATCCAGCTATCGTTAAACGTTTTGGGCAAGTGGCGGCTTCAGAATATCGATCATTGGGCATCACGACGGCATTATCGCCACAGATAGATTTGGGTACCGAGCCGCGTTGGTACCGCATTGGTATGACTTTCGGAGAGAGCCCCGAGTTGACCACAGCCATGGCTAGAGCTTATATCGATGGCTTTCAGACGTCGAGTGGAAAAGACGAAATTGCCTTAGGCTGGGGGTATAAGAGTGTTAATGCTATGGTGAAACATTGGCCCAGTGGAGGGCCTGAGGAAGGTGGTCGGGACGGCCATTGGGCTATTGGAAAGTTTGCGGTATATCCAGGTGATAATCTGAAGCAACATATTATTCCATTTGTCAATGGAGCTTTTCAGTTGACAGGAAAGACGAGCAAAGCTGCCGCAGTTATGCCCTATTATACGATTTCTTTTGGTCAAGACGAGAAGAATGGTGAAAATGTGGGAAATGGTTATAGCAAATATTTGCTTACCGACTTGTTGCGCGGCACCTACGGTTATGATGGTGTGATCTGTTCGGACTGGTTGATTACGGGAGATGAAGCGCCTAAACCAGATGGATTTGCAGGTAAACCCTGGGGGTTAGAACAGCTGTCGGTGGCAGAGCGTCATTATAAAGCATTGATGGCAGGTGTAGATCAATTTGGAGGCAATAACGATAAGGCTCCTGTTTTGATAGCCTATGAACTGGGCGTGAAAGAGCACGGACAGAAATTTATGAGACAACGATTTGAGGCTTCCGCTAGAAGGCTTCTGTTAAATATTTTCCGGGTAGGACTCTTTGAAAATCCATATTTGGATGTCGAGGAAAGTCGCGCCACTGTCGGTAATCCGCTCCATATGAAGGAGGGCTACGACGCACAGGTAAAGTCCATTATTTTACTAAAGAATAGTGATCAGCAATTGCCTATTCTTGGACGGAAGAAAGTTTATGTTCCGAAGATGTATAGTGCAGCAATGAAAGATTGGTGGGGAAACTATACGCAGGCACGATTGGAATACCCCCTCAACATTGACCTCTTGCGGAAATATGCCGATGTAACCGATAACCCCAATGAAGCTGACCTTGCAATCGTGTTTGTACAGAGCCCGATCAGTGCAGAAGGTGGGTATAGCGCAAGGGATCGCAGGAATGGTGGAAATGGCTATGTCCCCATTTCCTTGCAATATGGCACTTATACAGCCTCAAACGCACGAGCGGAGAGTATTGCTGCAGGTGATCCAGTAATCGATCCATCGATTAAGAATAGATCTTATAAGAATAAAATGGTGACTGCTGCTAATGTGATGGATCTTCAGACGATATTGGATACGAAGGATATGATGAAAGATAAACCAGTTCTGGTTGCTGTAACTGCTAACAAGCCGATGGTATTTGCCGAGTTTGAAAAGGATGTATCTGGTATTGTCTTGAATTTTGGCGTATCGACACAGGCTGTATTGGATGTTATGTTTGGAAAGCATGAACCATCTGGTCTATTACCGGTTCAAATGCCAGCGAATATGGCTACAGTAGAGAAGCAAGCAGAGGATGTGCCCTTTGATATGGAGGTATATGTTGATCAAGTCGGACATGCTTACGATTTTGGTTATGGTTTGAACTGGTCGGGTGTAATTAAAGATGAGCGCGTACGCGAGTTTCTTAAGAAATAGGTTTAATCCATAAATATCATGTAAGTCACCATCATAGTTTCAGTTCATTTAGATGGTCCTGGGGTCAATCAGCGCCAGATAATTAGAAATTACTTTTGATAAGGTCGAAGCATTTGCTCGGCCTTATCTATTTTTATATATTTAAATTATTATTAACCTAAAATATAACCATATGAATGTTATTTTAATTGTCATACTCGCCTTCGTTGCTTTTCTTCTGTATGGTCAATTTAAAAATGAGAAAGGGGAAAGGCCCCTAGCTTATTTTCATCTTCAAGTTCGACTGCATATCGCAGAGATTTTAATAAATCTTAACTTTTGAAACCACATAGTATATAAAAAGAAAAGCCCCTTTGCTTTAAACAAAGGGGCTTTTAAGTACGCCAATCAGGATTCGAACCTGAGACCGTCGGTTTAGAAAACCGATGCTCTATCCAGCTGAGCTATTGGCGCGTCGCTTTCGGTAATGCAAAAGTAGACATTTGTGTTATATTTCCAAAATATCGCCAACTTTTTTTTGTGGTTTTTCAATAACTGATTGCTTTTCAACAAGATTATTTTATTGATCTAGGTCAAACAAAATGAATAAAACTGCTGTTACCTTTGTGTTGTTAAACAAATAGAAAAAACATAAAATTATGGCACAAGGAAAATGGGAACTAGACGCTGCACATAGCGAGATAGAATTCAAAGTAAAACACATGATGATTACGAACGTTAAAGGAAACTTTGACGGTTTTAAAATAGATGTTGATGCCGAAGGCGAAGATTTTAAAAATGCCCTAGCGAAAGTTGTTATTGACACTGCGTCCATCAATACGCGTAATGAACAACGGGATGGACATCTAAAAAGTCCAGACTTTTTTGATGTGGAAAAATATCCCACCATTACTTTTGAGGCAACGAGTTTAGAAAATGAACAAATTAAGGGAAATTTGACTATTCGTGATGTCACTAGACCGGTCGTTTTTGATTTAGAATTTGCAGGTATCCAAAAAGACCCTTGGGGAAATACCAAAGCTGGTTTTATTGTAGAGGGCAAAATCAAACGTTCAGAATTTGGCCTTAATTGGAATGCGGCATTGGAAACAGGAGGGGTAATGGTGAGCGACGATGTAAAATTTAGTGCTGATATTCAGTTTATAAAAGCTCAATAAGCACAATATATAAAATAAAATTTGGTAGGAGAGTGGAAATTCGTACTTTTGTCGCGGAGAGTTGGCAGAGTGGTCGAATGCGGCGGTCTTGAAAACCGTTAACTGTCACAGGTTCGGGGGTTCGAATCCCTCACTCTCCGCCAGGTGCAAATTTAAAGTTTTTAAAAGCATTAAAAAATGTAAAGGTCCTGCAAGTCATTGATTTGCAGGATTTTTTTGTTTAGGACGATTCGCAAAATCTTCAAAAATACTCCAAAAGTTTGTGGCACATATGTGGCACTTTTGGGATTTTTTTGAAGGTGCCACAAAATGATCTATAAGTGGTTGATATTCAGTTTGTAAAATATTTTAACGTCTTGATTAGTTTAAGCTTAGGTTCGAAATTTATAACCCTTAAAGTGATTGATTATGTTAGAACAAAGTTATGGGCTAAACTTCTTTCTAAAGAGCTCAAGAGAAAAAGCCGAACTATGCGCATTGTCTATGTTCGAATTACGGTAGATGGAATTTTAAAAGAATGCTCAAAAAAAAGACATTGGGATGTTACTAGATGGAATCAAAAGGAAGAAAGGGCTATTGGCACCAAAGAGGATGCTAAGGAACTGAATTTCTTTTTAGATTCATTTAGAACAAAGATTAATAGTCATAGAACATAACTGTTGAATAATGGTTTTCCTTTCTTAATGCTGTAATGGGTAGGAAATGTTCTTTTTAATATACATAATTGTAAAATATGAAAAGCGGGCAGAGCTATAGCATGTTAGCTCCGCTCAAATTTTTTCTGAAAAATCAGAAAGAATAGCAAGCACCTTACTAGTTCTTTTTTTATTTAATCTATTCATGAAAAACAACCATTATAAACAAAATCGTGGACTCCTATTATTTATATTAACACCTATTTCTATTTTATTTTCAAGTGATTAAATGATAAAACAACGAGCATTTACGTATATTCATCGAATGAATTTAAATAGTTATTAATTAACTAAATCTAGCTCTACTTGCCCTCATTTTTGGTCGCTTTGTGAAGCCTTCACGCATGCTTGAAGTACTTTTAAAGCGCATTTTGCTTTATACATGAACAGTGCTTTATCTGTGCTTAGCATGTGCTTTATCCCTACTGGGGCTGTGAAGATTCCGTTTTTTTCCTTCGAAAAGGCACTAAAAGGAAAGTGAATATTAACCTATAGTTATAGAAAAACACTTGTTTTTTTGCCCTGTATCAATGTGTTTTGATAGGAAACGGAATGAACAACTTTTTGTTAGGGAATAAAATTTCCAGTCACGAGTGAGTATGGTACTACGAGGAACAGCTTTCGAGCTGATCCAAGGCAACTGATCGGTTTGATATGTAACGAATACAGAGATTGGGGTCACGAAATCTGAATAACTTTTGTAAATTAGGAAAGTAGTAAAAAGCGTTGTCTGTTGACAACAGACAACGCTTTTTTTTGTTTGATTATTTACCAGCTTCTAAAGGAACAAGATATGGGCGGAAAATTGATTATAAATCTCTCGCTTCTGGTTGCACAGACGCTTCTAGTACAGGGCTGTTTGTACAAATCACAGCAGACAACAACGGATAATACTAAAAATGAGATTACAGCAGTGTCATTTTCTACGGTTGGCGGATTTACAGCAACACCTTCAAAAGGTTATACGATTAAGATAACAAGAGATAGTGTTTATTGTCTGTTTTCTGCAATTGATACAGCCCAGAGTACCCTAAAATCATATGGCAATACGGAAGACAAATGGAACTTCCTATTGGATAAAATTGATTTGGAGAAATTTATTGCCGCTAAAGAGGAGGAGTCGCGTCAGCCATACGACGGAATAGATATAAAAATAAGCATTGCAACAAAAAAGGGGCAATATGTAAAAATGAATGCTTACGATAGCCCTAGCTGGAATCGTGTATATAGACAATTGGAGGAATCGTTTCCCCCAAAATCATATGGAAACGAAAATTAGACAAGTGAATCAATTAAAGACTGTATTGCTTACAAGAGCTTTTCGTAACTTAGGTTGCTCTTCATTTTTCGCCGCGGAAATAGGAAAGAAGATTTTTTGACATGCTAAACAGCGCAAATAAAATATAAATTAACATGGATGAGCAATTCAAACAACAAGTATATGAGGTTGCAAAGCTGATTCCCAAAGGTCGAGTAACGACTTATGGAGCCATAGCAAAAGCTTTAGGTTTTCCTAACCACTCAAGGCACGTAGGGAAAGCGATGGGAGGATGCCCGAAAGATGTTCCTGCTCATCGTGTTATATCAAGTAGCGGTACACTTGCGGTGCCTGGATTTCAAGAACGGCTTGAAGCTGAGGGGCTTGTTGTGAATAATTTACGGATCAAGGATTTTAGGAAGTTGTTTTGGAATCCGATGGACGAATTAATCGATTAATTTAATAACATGAAATACTGTGCTTTTCTACGCGGTGTCAATGTGAAGGGAACCAATATGAAGATGGTAGATGTCTGTCAAGTTTTTAAGGACGCCGGTGTAACTGACGTTACTTCGGTACTGGCTTCTGGAAATATTGTTTTTTCGTCGGACAAAGCGGCCGACCCGCTCAAGCGGCTATTGGAGGAGTCCATGTCGGCATATTTTTCTTATGAAGCTTTTTTATTCATCCGGTCGCAGGAAGAAGTGGAATTGATGCAGGCAAACATTCCGTTTGAAATGCATACGGACTTCCATGTATATGCTTTTGTAGGGGCAGAAGGTGTCGAAACAATACTGATGGATGAATTCAGTAATTCGACGCAGGTGCCAGGGGAGAAGGCTGAAATTGTCAATACGGTCTTTTATTGGCGTGTGCCCAAGGGAAATACTTTAGATTCCAGTTTTGGAAAGGTATTAGGAAAAAAGAATCTTAAAGATAAGATGACAAGCCGTAATATCAACACCTTTGAAAGGATATTGAAAAAAATGGGTTAATCAACGAAAAAAGCCCGGATACTGCCGGGCTCTTTTTTGTTTTATGGATTTCAACCGGGCGCGCAGTGGTTCCCCGTATGAAAACTTCTGTGGCATTGATCTTAATCGATTTCAGCCGATTTAGCCCAAATATTAATATGCCCATCTTTTGCATAAAGATCAATTTCGTGAATTTCTTCCGGACTAAACGACAGAAATTCACGAAATTG
>NZ_DKSP01000205.1:0-7813 GCF_002472745.1 Sphingobacterium sp. UBA7253
ACGTTCTGATAATAGAATCTGCAACACAATTAAACAAACCCCTGTTTATGCCGGAAGAGTATTTTGATTTAAAAGAGTTTTTCAGCCGAATCATCCAGGCAGAAAAATTAGATGTTGTACTCAAAAAAATATAACAATATCGCTTAACACAAACTTCATTTTATATTGACGATTAGCTTAAATAAGGGTGATAACTTTGAATATCAAAAAAATAGTAAAATGATTAAAGATTCAGATTTATTCGAACTAGAGAATACCTTCCTTGGTGAAGGTTTCGAATTAGATGGTGATGATATTATCACCGATGAAGACTAGGTCTTCACTTTTTTAGCAAGTATTATTCCCCTTATATAATCTCAAAGCCCAGACATTCTTTGCTGGGCTTTTTCTTTGCTCCGTTCTTCACCAATTTGGCCAAAACTTATTATTTCCCTATCTTTATGTTATCCTGACAATCCGATATTGAGTTAACCCAGCTCCTATTTTACGGGAACACAAGCAACAGGTTTAAAACAAATAAAACACACATGAGAAAGATAATATTGGATCTGGCCATGACCCTAGATGGCTTTATTGAGGGTTCACAGGGAGAGGTTGACTGGTGTATTATGGATGATGACATGGATTTCGATGGCTTTTTGGCTTCGATCGATACCATCTTTTATGGCCGCGTGAGCTATGATGCCTGGGGTAATTTCCAGCCGCACGCTACGGCCGATGAAACAGAAATAAATCTTTGGAAAAATGTCCATGCGAAGAAAAAATATGTTTTTTCTAGTCAGGCAAGGCAAGATGAAAACGCTACTTTCATCCAGACTGACATCGCAAAACAAGTTCAGGAAATAAAAGCACAGCCCGGAAAGGATATTTGGCTATATGGTGGAGCGCGTCTAATTAAAACATTCATTCAAGCTAACCTTGTTGACGTCTATCGCATTTCCGTTCACCCTATTGCCCTGGGAAGTGGCAAGCCTTTATTCGAAAACTTACCTGAACGACTATCCCTAAAACTTGTTCAAAGCGTCACATTCAAATCGGGAGTTGTTCAGTTAATCTATACCCCCCAACATGAATCTTAACGATCAGGCAACCCCACAGATCGCTGATGATATGATCAGGAAAGTGATAGATCAACTCGAAAGCATACTTATGCTCCATTGCTCTAACCTATCACAAGATCAAACAGGTAGGGCCTATTATGGTGTTAATTTTCAACTGGGCAACAAACACTTCAAATTTAGAAAGGCCAAGATAACACCAAAAAAAGTAGGATTATTCGTTGCACTCTGGAAACGCAACACCGATGGCCAGACCATACCTTTTACTGCAGATGATCATTTCGATTATTATCTTATTTCGGTTGAACAGGAACAGCATTGCGGCCTATTTGTCTTTCCAAAACAGGCGTTAGTTGAACATACAATCCTCACAGCGGGTTCTCAAATGGGCAAACGCGGATTCCGTATTTATCCAGATTGGAGCATGCCAACGAACAAACAGGCTACCAAAAGTAAACAATGGCAGCACAGATACTTTGTGGATTTTCGTGGTCCCCACCAAGAAGCCAAAAACAAATTGACCCATATACTGCAAAGCAGCTAGTTGATTTTTTCAACCAAATCGGCATAAGCTGCACGCAACAAAGAAATTGCCGCCACCATACTTTGTTCGTCAAGATGAGCAAACCCCAACCGCAATGCAGTGACCGTTTTATTTTGATAAAGGCAATTACTCGGCAACAACAGTCCCTGCGACCGCACTTTCTCCTGCAAGGCTGTCAGCGAAACAACTGTATTAAACTGTATCCAAAAAGCCAGTCCCGAAGCCGGGACGTCAAATCTGATTTTATCTTCAAAATGCCGTAACAGCAATTGTGCAAACAATTCTTTTCGCTCTGCAATTGTTTTCTGAAATTTACGCTGATACCGAAAGATATCACCCTGGTGGATAATCTCGCCCAATGTCTTCTCGATCATAAAATTCGGCTTTCCGAAGATGTTCAAATACTTTTTTCCCTCTTCCAACAGATCCTGAGGTGCGATCAAAAAATTCATTTGGAAACCAGGGTCAAAGAAACTACCGAAAGCACCTGTATAAATCACACGGTTGCCGCCATTTTTCCGGAAAAGTGATTCGCCTTTCTCCTTAAAAAAGGAAGACTCAAAATCCACATCATCCTCAATAATGATAAAGTTATACTGCTCGGCCAACTGTAACAGTTGAATTTTCCTTCGCTCGGAAAGGTTAACCGTCGTTGGATACTGACACCTGGTATTGAGGTAAACACACCTGATTTCTCCGGGTCTAAATTGGTCTCCGATCTTATCTACAATCATCCCCTCCGCATCTACCGGAATGGTTTTTAGCTTGGCCCCAGCTTGACTAAAGATCATGTTAGGTAAAAAATAACTTAAATTTTCTACCAATACAATATCGTCGGGCCGGATCAATAATCGGGATAAAATTGAAAAAATTTGTTCGCGGCTAGCAATCGGCAACAAGAAATTCCGGGAAAGATGAAACCCTCTTGTTAAATTCAGATAATAGCTTAACTGGTCCCTAAAAAACAAATTTCCTTCAGTCGTCGTCGGAAAATCATCACTTTTCTTTTTCCGTTTCACCATGGATGCATAAAAACGCACCAGTTCCTCCGCTCCAATGACATTATAATCAGGTGTTCCATCCGTAAAATAGTACCTTTCGGGAACCTCTGAAATAGGCATATCCAATATGAGTTCCTTTCTAAAAAAGTAAGGTGCAAAATCAGGTGGCTGTCTAAATGCTTCAATCGCCGACCCGGAAGTACCGATAAGCTCAGGATTTTTCACAAAAGTCCCGCGATTAGCCAAAATTTTTACCCAGCCCTGTTCCTGCAATTCCGCTAAAGCGGCTACAATGGTTTTTCGGTGCACGTTCAGTTCTTCAGCAATCTTCCGGCTTCCGGGCAACAGATCTCCATCTTCCAATAGATTTCGCTTGACAGCATTGATAAATTGATAAACGATCTGTAGATAGATGGCATCTTCCTTACGGCGATCTATCTTAATAATGGAATGAAAACCTATACTAACCGGACTACTCATTATGTTTATTTCGGACTACCAAAGTTATCATTTAAACTATAATCTTTGCAATCATCATGAAAAAAATAATCGCATTGAATTACGAAATCCGAATGGTCATTAAGTAAAATAGATTTGATTTTAGCATAAAAACTTAGCATTAATATGGAAACAAAACCAAAATGGACGCAGGAAGAAGTTGTCGCTTTATACAACAAACCAATAATGGACCTGCTTTATGATGCGGCATCGATACATCGGAAATATCACGACCCGAACAAAGTACAAGTGTCCACATTGATATCAATAAAAACAGGTGGGTGCCCCGAAGACTGTGCCTATTGTCCCCAGGCCGCACGTTACCATACGAACGTAAAATCGGAAGGCTTGATGAGTGTAGAGCAGGTAAAAGAGCAGGCACTAGCGGCCAAAGCTGGAGGTAGCTCAAGGATCTGTATGGGGGCCGCCTGGCGCAATGTTAAAGATGGTCCTGAGTTTGACCATGTACTTGATATGGTCCGAACACTGAATAAACTTGACATGGAAGTCTGCTGCACGCTAGGAATGCTGACCGAAAACCAAGCACAACGCCTTTCAGAAGCTGGACTATACGCCTACAACCACAACCTCGATTCCTCTGCCGATTACTATAAGGAAATTATCTCGACCAGAAGCTATGATGATCGCCTTCAAACGATCGAAAATGTACGTAAAACAAACATTACTGTATGTAGTGGTGGTATTATTGGGATGGGAGAAAGTATAGACGACCGTGCCGCGATGTTGATCACACTTGCTTCCCTCATTCCACAACCCGAATCGGTACCGATCAATGCGCTCGTTCCTGTAAGCGGTACTCCAATGGAAGTCATGGAAACAGTTTCGATATGGGAAATGGTACGCATGGTCGCTACAGCCCGAATTTTATTGCCCACCACACAAGTTCGCCTTTCTGCAGGACGTACCAACATGAGTAAAGAAGAGCAAGCGTTATGCTTTTTCGCAGGAGCTAACTCGATTTTCTCAGGCGATAAACTCCTCACCACGCCCAATCCCGATGTCAATGAAGACATGGACATGTTTAAAACATTAGGTTTGGTGCCACAACAGCCATTCGAGAAAAAAAATCAACCCGAAACCATCGCAACTGAGATGGCGCATTACCATGATCTTGGTGAAAGACCAAAATGGTCAAGACCCGAACATAAAATCCAGCGCAACATCGCTAAGCAGCAAAACAAATAACAAAACTAATTCGGCAGACCATCATGGAACGAGAAGAAATCAACCAACACGACCTTATCGATGATTTTGATAAAGAGCATCTATGGCACCCGTATACCACCATGACAAATCCCTTACCTGCCTACAAGGTTAAACGGGCAGATGGTTGTATAATCGAGCTGGAAAATGGACAGCAGCTTATAGATGGTATGTCCTCTTGGTGGTGCGCCATCCATGGCTACAATCACCCCGTCCTTAACGCTGCGGTCACAACACAGCTCAGCAGCATGTCACACATGATGTTTGGTGGACTTACGCACGAACCAGCAATTGCTCTCGGTAAAATACTGCTTGACATCACCCCTACTTCACTCAACAAAATATTTTATGCCGATTCGGGTTCTGTTGCGGTAGAAGTTGCGCTTAAAATGGCTATTCAATACTGGGTCTCACAGAAAAAGACCAATAAGACAAACTTTGTCACGGTTCGTTCGGGGTACCATGGTGATACCTGGAACGCGATGTCGGTCTGTGACCCCATTACTGGCATGCACCGCATCTTTGACAATGCTTTACCCAAGCGCTATTTTGCCCCTGCCCCAAAAATAGGGTTTGAGCAAGAATGGGATGCCAATGACATCCAACCCTTGGCAGACCTGATCTGCTCACACAAGGATGAATTGGCCGCTCTCATCCTTGAACCTATCGTCCAGGGAGCCGGTGGCATGCGTTTTTACCATCCGGAGTACTTGCGTCAGGCAGCACACCTCTGCAAAGAAAATCAACTTCTTTTAATCTTTGATGAGATTGCTACCGGGTTTGGGCGCACGGGTAAGCTCTTTGCCTGGGAGCATGCCGGAATAGTGCCCGATATCATGTGTATCGGCAAAGCCTTGACCGGTGGCTATATGACGCTATCCGCCGTGATCACTTCAGATCATGTTGCGAATACAATCTCCAACGATACACCAGGTACGTTTATGCACGGTCCAACTTTTATGGCCAACCCTTTGGCTTGCGCTGTAGCCCACGCTTCCATCAAACTACTATTGGCAACGGACTGGAAAGCGAAAGTAACGTTAATCGAAGAACAATTGAGACGGGAACTTAGCGCTGCAACAGCGCTGCCCCAAGTCGAGGAGCTCAGAATTCTAGGTGCAATTGCAGTCATCGAGATGAAAAACTCCGTCGATCTATCCAGCATACAACAGCGGTTTATCGAAGAGGGAATTTGGGTAAGGCCATTCGGAAAACTGATTTATATCATGCCCCCTTTTATCATAAATGAAGGTGAGCTTCACAAGTTAACACAGGCATTGCTAGCCGTAATCAGCACAGTCCAATGATTGAAAACAGTCTAATCCAGCGCATTGAAGATGAATTATTTACCCTTGAAAAACATGGAAATAAACGAAAACTTCTCCTTATCACACAACAGGATAACACAGCACAGGAGCATGTTAAAGAGCATTACAACCTCTCATCGAACGACTATCTTGGACTTGCGACAGATCAGATACTTCGTCAAGAATTCCTAAACTCGGTGACAAAGGATAATGCTGTATTCAGCGCTTCCTCTTCGCGTCTACTCACAGGAAACCATGCACGCTATACGCAATTGGAAACAATGTTGTGCCAAATGTTTGGTACGGAGAGTGCATTGGTCTTTAACAGCGGCTATCATATGAATGTAGGCATACTTCCTGCAGTTTGTGATACGCAGACATTAATTCTCGCCGATAAGGGTGTCCACGCAAGCCTAATTGACGGCATCCGATTATCCAATGCGACCTGCTACAGGTACCGGCATTCCGATTATACGCACTTAACGCATTTATTGACAAAATATGCCCATCGCTTCACATGCATCATCATCGTCACAGAAAGTATTTTTAGCATGGATGGTGATTGCACGGACCTCAACTATCTGGTCAGTCTAAAACAACGTTTCCCCAATACCTTACTTTATGTCGATGAAGCTCACGCCGTAGGCGTACGCGGAATACAGGGACTTGGCTGCGCAGAAGAACAGCAATGTATTGCCGATATTGATTTCCTGACAGGCACTTTCGGAAAAGCTTTAGCATCGGTTGGTGGCTACCTGCTATGTAAGGAACCAATCCGAAATTATTTGATCAATAAGGCACGTACGCTACTTTTTACAACAGCGTTGCCACCAATCAATCTATTATGGACTGTGTTTATTTTGGAACACTTAAGTGACTTTACAGACCGGCGCCAACAGCTGCACAAAAATAGCCTATTGCTCAAACAGCACATAATTGGCAAAGGCTTTAATTGTCCGTCAGAGAGCCATATTCTACCGGTCATTATCGGTAATAACAAGGAAACTGTACTGAAAGCAGAAGACCTGCAGCGAAAGGGATTTTACGTGCTTCCCATACGCCCGCCCACAGTACCAGAAGGAACGTCAAGAATCCGAATTTCATTGACAGCAACAATGACATCGTCCATGATCAAACAACTCGCAGCAAGCTTATGATACTTAAAAGAATCACTCCTAAAAGGGTCACTCCCGTCGATAATTTGCCAAGGCAGCATCTTCAGGCAAAATCCAACGAAAAACTACTGTTATTCTTTGCAGGCTGGGGTATGGATGAACATCCTTTTTTGCACTATTCCCCAGTCGGCAAAGATCTCATTGTTGCCCATAGTTATACGGATTTACTGTTGGACACAAGTCTACTGGCAGGTTACCAGGAAATTGAGGTTTTCGCCTGGTCTATGGGGGTATGGGCGGCATCAATGGTACTGCCCGAACTTCAAAACAGCAATTACCCCATCAGCACATGTACTGCAATCAATGGAACACCATTTCCAATAGATGACGAAAAAGGAATTCCTAGCCAGTTATTTAAAGGAACATTGGATACACTGAGCAATAAAACGTTGGAAAAATTCAGATTACGCATGTGTGGTTCCAAGACCCTTTTTAACTACTTTCTTGAAAGAGCCCCCCAACGCGACATCGAAGACCTCCGTTCAGAGCTCATCGCGATTGAAAAAACAGCTGGTGCAAAATCAGCAGCGGCATTCCAATGGCATCAGATATATATAGGCAAAGAAGATCGAATCTTCAACTTAGAGAATCAAAAACTCGCCTGGCCCGGTACTGCATATACGATAATCGATGCTACTCATTATCCCGAACAATTATTTAAGCACCTTTTAAGATGATCATCATGATGGACAAACAAAGGATTAGATCCCGTTTCGCTAAAGCGGCATCTAACTATCAGTCGGCAGCGATCGCCCAATACGAAATAGCAAAAAAAATGATCAGGTTGATGCAGGAGAACATACAGCTAAGACCGCAAAAAGTATTGGAAATTGGCTGCGGAACAGGGCTTTTTTCGCGGTTAATCTTACAGCATATCAAACCAAAAAAAATGGTCTTAAATGATATCTGTCCAGAAATGATGCCCGAAGTAATGGATATTTTGACCTCGCCGCACACGTTCAGCTGTGCTGATGCAGAAACCTATGCTTTTCCCAAAGATATCGAT
>NZ_DKSP01000205.1:7899-9555 GCF_002472745.1 Sphingobacterium sp. UBA7253
TCGCACACGTTCATCTGTGCTGATGCAGAAACTTATGCTTTTCCCAAAGACATCAATCTAATCGCGTCCTGTTCTACAATTCAGTGGTTCAACAATCCTCGCGCTTTCTTTGAAAGCTGCTATGGATCCCTTCCGGATTCCGGTATCCTTGCCTTCAGTACTTTTGGACATGACAATATGCACGAGATCAATGCAACGGCACATGTTGGACTAACATATCGATCTAAATCGGAACTTATCGCAGAACTTTTAGCGTTGAATTATAAGATCCTCGTTGCACAAGAAGAACATTTAAAACTACACTTTGAAAGCCCACTACAAGTTCTTGTTCACCTGAAACAAACGGGGGTAACGGGAATAAAAAATCACCGGTGGACAAAAGGCAAACTTCGGGCTTTCTGTGATAAATATACATCTCACTATGGGACAGAAGAGGGCGTATCCCTAACCTACCATCCCATCTATATTATTGCAAAAAAATAACAGCTGAGCACTCGAATTACAAACAATCGAACAACCTACAAAAGAAATACAGCAATGAATGAAAATATCTATTTTGTTTCCGGCATAGATACCGGGATCGGAAAAAGTTATGCTACTGGCCTCCTCGCGAAACAATGGAATACAAGCGGTATACGCACCATTACCCAAAAGCTTGTACAAACTGGAAATACAACTATTTCTGAAGACATCGTCCTCCATCGCCAACTCATGGAAATCCCATTAACAGCAGAAGATCATCAGAAAATTACGATGCCGGAGATTTTCACCTACCCCGCCTCCCCTCATCTAGCAGCACGCCTGGATAATCGTGAAATTGACTTTAAAAAGATCAGACAGGCTAGCTTAACATTAAGCCAACGCTACGACGCTGTTCTTATTGAGGGTGCAGGTGGGTTGATGGTTCCATTAAGAGAAGATTATCTGATTATCGATTACATCCAAGAAATGCAGTATCCGCTTATTTTTGTCACCTCTGGAAAATTAGGGAGTATCAACCATACCTTACTAAGTCTGGAAGCGATCACCAAGCGCAAGATCAATCTACATACCTTGGTTTACAATACATTCCCCGTTCATAAAGACCGCACCATAAGTACTGATACGGAGTTGTATCTTCGTCGTTATATAGAAACTAACTATCCGGAGACCTTATTTGTTCGCGTGTAAATAAGGTCAAGCGGATACTATTGATAGATATATAGCAACAGCAGGGAACCCATTCAATAAGAATTGACCGCCATCCCTGCTGAAACAGTACAGATTATGCTAATAATGGATCAGTTGTACACTCAACACCTGTTTCCAATCGCCCTGCGAGCTGAATGACGAAACTGCTGTCTCCCTTGATTCGTACAGCAATATCATACCAATTTCCTTGACTTTCAACATCCAGGATCAATGGAACTTCTTCGGCGGGAGCTATTTCTTTCGTTGTGGCATATTTTCCATAGCTAAGGCTCTCGACAACTACGGTTACCCGCTGGTCACCCTTGTTCTTAAGTCTCAACTGCAGTTTCCCTGTCGCTGCCTGAGTTAGCGCTTTCAGTTCCGGAGAAACGGTAGCCTCTAGTGCTGCTGTTCCTTTTTGTCCAGAAAATTTTCGATAAAAACCATTTGGACCGTGCAATTCAAACGCATAGCGATCTCCTTCAA
>NZ_DKSP01000205.1:9658-11851 GCF_002472745.1 Sphingobacterium sp. UBA7253
CTTCAAATCGTACCAGGTCCCACTGATATGCCAAACGATCACCGGCCTTCACCGCAAAATTCCAATTACGGTAAGTTTCACTTTGCCCCTGTTCATCACGATATTCCAACGGACTATAAACGTTGAAGGCTGTACCTGCGGTCCTTTTTCCGAAAAACTTGCTGTCTACAGTCATCGTTAGATGAAACACTCCGTCTTTCACAAAGCCCACCGCATCATGCGCATAAGGCAATGGCAAAGATTTACGAATCCCCCGCTCCTGTATTCGGTCAAATCCCGGAATCCATCCGTTTTTAGTCGCGAGATCAGGATCTTTGACCTCAACAAAGCCTCGCGGATCATCTTTGAACTGCGCATTGTATATCGTTTCGATATACTGATTCCTATCAAGAAAAGGGAGTTGTTCCTTTTGCTGAGTAAAAGGTGTAAAAGCGGTTGTCAAATCACCACAGATTGTTCTACGCCATGCACTGATGTTTTCCAAATGCATATTCTTGTTCAGCTTTTTGTTAAAGAAAGATTCCAAAAATTGCAAAGTAGACGTATGATCAAATACCTGAGAGCAAACCTTACCACCTCGTGACCAAGGCGACGCAATATACATGGGAACACGAAAACCTAGGCCCACAGCCCCTTCGCGTGCTTGCTTTTTAGGAATCCCCTGTTTTAGCTCATTTTCTAAACGAACCATCTCCACCTCCGTATCGATCCCAGGAGAACATGCCCCTGTATCTTTCTTCTTTAAATCAGGTACAAGGAAAGGTTTAACATGATCATAGTAACCATCGTTTTCATCATAGGTAATGATAAAAATAGTTTTTTTCCAAACCTCAGGGTTCTTTGTTAAGATATCTAAAACTTCAGATACATACCAAGCTCCATACCAGGGCGCACTCGGGTGGTCCGAGAAATTCTGTGGGCCGGCCAACCAGGATACCGCAGGCAATTTACCAGTATCAACGTCTTTGCGAAATTGATAAAGAATATCGCCTTTTGGGACTTCCAGCGCAGCTTTTTTCCCCTGTGCCTTAACCTGTGCCTTAAAATGTAACGTATCAAGCGACCTGTAATTGTTGTCCCCTTTGTTTACCGTAAACGCCCGCTCATTTAATGATTTCGTAAAATCACTTAGCTTTTTATAATTGTTTGGATTGAATTCCTTTAGTTCGGTCTCCGCTCGCTCAAGTGCCTCACTTTTTTTGCGAATATCAGCGCGTATCTTTTCGGCTTGTTCTTCGGAAGAAGGAGACTTCTCTTCCAACTTGGAAATCTGCATGGGCAAATCCCGAACCTGTGTTTCTAGGCTTTTGATATAGTTCTCCTTAAATTTAACTTGATAAGCCTGAAAAAACTCCAGCAGATTACACCCAAAATTGGATAGCCATGCCCTTTCCTGTCCAGAAAACCCGCCGCCACAGCTTGTCTCATTTTGATAAAAACGCCAGTTAATGCCATTCTTTTCAAGCAATTCCGGAAAAGTTTCCCAGGTCATTTTACCATAGCCAAAGTCATCATTCCGAATATTCGCTTTTTGCAGACCATCTTTCATCTCTGTAATCTTACCCGTCCAGAAAAAGGAACGGTTAGGCGTAGTGCTGGTCATGCCCGAGCAAAAATTCTGATCACATACTGTAAAAGCATCCGCTAAGGCATAATGAAAGGGCAAATCTTCACGTGTAAAATACCCCAATGTTAAGGGCATAGCCGCATATTGTTTATTCCCTGATTGCTTCGATAACAGCCAATGATCGTAACGACCTTGGTTAAAGGCATCCACCTGGCTTGCACGACTATGTGGAAGAGAACCCATCCAGGTCACTTTACTTTCCTTCAGGTTTAATCGGAAAGGAGCATACGTTTTTCCCTCTTTATCCGTTTGATACCATACGGGTAAACCGTTCGGTAAACGTATCGAACGTGGATCATTGAAACCCCGAACTCCCGAAAGACTACCTAGCGTATGATCAAAGGATCGGTTCTCCTGCATCAGGATGACGATGTGTTCGGCATCTAAAAAACTACTTCCTGGGTCAGGGTCTATGGCAAAGGCTTTCTGGATCGATGCAGGCATGAAGCTGGCAATACCTGCTGCTCCTGAAAATAGTAGGGTCTTTCGTAGGAATTCTCTTCTGGTTTCCATAACACTTATTTATAATTTCGATTTGAATCTACTTAGATTTCTTTTTGTTTCAT
>NZ_DKSP01000205.1:11911-21571 GCF_002472745.1 Sphingobacterium sp. UBA7253
TTTCTTTTTGTTTCATATTTCTTCGTGTAAATCTTATGTTACCAAATTAAGTACGAAGAAAACATCTCTTTGATTGGATGACAAAAATTTGTTTATTTTTACGAAAAGACAACAGATATAAATATGGTGGACATTTTGCTGCTCGAAGACGACAAGGTACTCTCTAAAGAGATCCGATCTTTTCTATTAAGCCAGGGCTTTACCTGTGATCAAGCCTTTGATGGAATCGATTTTTTGGCCAAAACACACCAGAAGAAATATGGTTTTTATCTATTGGACATCAATGTCCCCAAAATCAATGGATTGGAAATCTGTAAAAAGATAAGAAGCCATGACGCCTTTACACCAATTATTATTCTCTCGGCATACGATGATATAGATGATAAAAAGGAGGCATTTCTACGGGCTGCTGATGACTATTTGGTTAAACCTTTCGTCTTAGATGAATTGCTGATGCGCATCTATTCCCTATTGCGTCGGCAGCAGCATAGCGAAAGCAATGAAACAAAAACACTGGTAGTCGATGATCTGATCATTTATCCTGATGAGGCCCGTGTATTACGTGCAAATGAAGAAATTAATCTTACTCAAAAGGAATTTCAGCTGCTGCTTATCTTAGCACAGGCAAAGGGCCGCACCCTGTCCAAGCAACATATATCGGAGGAAGTATGGCAAAATCAATTTCAGACAACACAGAATACAATTGAAGTTTATATCAACTTTTTGCGTAAGAAGATTGATAAAAACTTTGAGAATAAACTGATCCATACAAGACCTGGCTTTGGTTATTACCTATCGGCAGAAAAATGAATTTAAAGAAGAAAATAGCGATTAGCTTTAGCATTGCATTCTCCGTCCTTTTCGGTATGGCGATGTTGATTATCTACTATGCTAGTTTCGATTTTCGGAAAGATCAATTTCGCCAGCGACTGATTGATAAATTGGACAATATTTCCCATTATATCGCCAGTAACCCCTATTTCAACCGCCAGTCTTACAAAAACTATTTTCACGATGACGAAGATGGCCTTTTCTATGAAGATGTTATCATCCTTGACAAAAACAAACAGCTCGTCTTCAGTACCGTAAAGGATCAGACCATTACCTGGAATGCCTCGATTGTCAATCGGCTAAATCAGGAAAAACAGATCTTCTACAATCAGGACCAATATGAAACGCTGGCTAAATATTATCGCATCAACGGTTTACCCTATTATATTATCGTAAAAGCACAGGATTACTCCGGAAATGAAAAAATGGACCATCTGGCGCTCGTCCTAACATTATTATTTGTCCTGAGCACTGTTCTGGTCTGGATATTTAGTTATAAACTCATCCAGCGCCTATTGATCCCACTCGATAAATTAAAAGATAATATTACGCAGATTAATGCTAGTAAACTTACCAAACCCGTCGAATATACCGGTCATACAGATGAGATTGCTGTACTAACCCGAGCATTTAATACGATGCTGCTGCGACTTTCGGCTGCTTTCGAATCGCAGAAAGAATTTAATTCCAGTGCCTCCCACGAGCTGCGAACACCGCTTGCCCGAATGTCCTTTCAGCTGGAGAACCTCTATCATCAAAATCAGCTGAGTGAAGACGTAAAGCAGGTTTTACGTAACATATCCAAGGAAACCTTACATCTTTCGGAGGTAACCGATTCCCTGATGTTACTTTCAAAGTTCGACTCTGAGCGTTTGAAAATGACCTATAAGGAAGAGCGGATCGATGAAATTATCTTTATGGCCTATGAAAAAGTAGCCAAGGTATTCCCCGACCTGCAACTGGATTTTTCAATCGGTGGGATCGAAGATCCAAAACTTAGTATTTTCTGTTCCGCACAATTGATTGAAATTGCTTTTGTGAATTTATTTAAAAATGCTGCGCTCTACTCCGATACCAGGGAGGTAAAAGTGATAATTCTAGAATCAACCTTCGAACTCAAGGTACTTGTCAGTAATACTGGCCCGGCCTTAAGCACAATCGACCAAAAGCGGATTTTTGATGCATTCAGCCGCGGTGAAAACGCAAGTGAAACAACAGGATCAGGCTTAGGGCTACGTATCGTTCAGCGTATCATGCAATCGCATCAAGCAACGATAGCATATCAGGCAGATCTAAAACAATCTACGCATACTTTTGTATTACTATTTAAATTGTTCCCAAACAGGGAAATTTAGTTGCCTGATTAAGACAGATAATGTCAAGTCTCTTAGCTACAAGCACATATATTTACTATACCCATTCAAACCTATCCACCGATCTGAAAAAACATGCTTTTTTAAGCTTTTTTTAAGCATTTATTAAGGGGTCTTTAATCTTAGACCAGTTATTTTGTTACATAAGATTTGAAACATATGACAAAGACACCCCTTATATTTTTATTGCTTTTCAATAGCATGACTTTTGCTCAACAAAAACCACCACAAGCTGTTTATACGAGCATTCATGAAAGTACATTTGGGACTAAGCAAAGTGAGATCTTGGGACAACAGATGACCCTGCAGGAATGCGAAGAAGCCTTTATCAAAAGTAACCTCTCCTTGCTCGCGCAACAATATGACATCAGCCAAGCAGAGGCTGACGTTATACAGGCCAAAATATGGGATCTACCACAGTTGCAGCTGTCTGCCAATGCCTATGACCCACAGAACAAACAAACATTTCATATTGGTCAATCCAAGGAAGCAAGCGTATCCCAATTGATTTATCTCGGTGGAAAAAAGAAGAATGAAGTGGAATTTGCCAAATCAAATGTTGAACTTGCTAAGTTGCAGTTCAGTCAATTACTGGCGAGCCTTCGCGCGCAACTGCGTACAACCTTCTATTCTCTTTACTTTGAGCAACATAAGTTGGCAGATATTAAAATTCAGTTGGATTACCTAAATAATCTGCTTGCAGCTTATAAAGAGCAAGGAAAAAAGGGGAACGTTTCTTTGAAAGATCAAGTTCGTCTTCAAACAATGGCCATCGATCTCAACAACGAAAAAACGACAGCGATCAATAATAGCATCAATCTACAGCAGCAATTACGTGTGCTTATTTCCAGTCAGGAAGATGTATTACCGAAGTTAACAGATCGAGAAGCAGATCAGGAACTTGCCGTAAAACCAACAATGCCTTTGGACAAAATCTATCAATTGGCCTTGGAAAACAATGCCGATTATCAATTTGCCTTAAAGACTGCTGAAAGCTCACAGTTATTTACAAAATGGCAACAGTCTTTAAATACACCTGATATTAACCTTGGCCTTTCCTACAGCCAGAATGGGGGTGTATTCCACAATGAAGTCAATGTTACAGCCGCCATTCCGATCCCGTTGTGGAAACAAAATAAAGGAAATGTTATCAAAGCGAAATACGCCGAAGAAGAGGCAAAGAAAAATATTGAAGTCCAACGGCAGCTGTTGGAGTCACAGATCCGTTCCAACTATCAGTCATGGGAAAATCAATATAATCAATATTTTACCATTACTCCAGACGACCTTCACAACATCGCTGTGGTCTATGATGGCATATTCAATAATTTTAAAAAAGGAAATATTTCTTTAGTCGAGTTCACTGATTTTATGGACAGCTACCGCATATCTATCCTTAAGTTATACGATATGAAAAAGGAAATTATTCTCAACGCCGAACAATTAAACTACCTGGCTCAAACTTCTCTATTCAATTCAACTCATGTCAACTAAAAAACTTCTTATAGCCACTGTGGCAATAATGCTACTTTACGCTTGCCAAAATCATAAAGAAACAGATAATGCAGCCATTGTCAAAGGTTTCGAAATTAGTGAGACGATGCTTAAATCGACAAGTTTTGCTACGGTTAAAAAAGAAAATGTGACCGAAGAACTCAACTTTTTTGGAAAGATATCGGCCGATCAAAACAATTACATCGATATTTTCCCACTCGTTGGAGGGAATGTTGTCTCCGTGAATGTTTCTTTGGGTGATTATGTCCATAAAGGTCAGGTATTGGCAACAATCAGAAGTACGGAAGTCGCCGGTATACAAAAGGATCTTTCGGATGCCAAAACCGATGTATTACTCGCAGAGAAAAACTACCGTGTAGCTGAAGATATGTATAACGGAAAATTGAGCACAGATAAAGACATGTTGGAAGCAAAAGGACAATTGACCAAAGCCAAAGAGCAACTACGCCGTTCAGAAGCTGTAAGTCAGATTTACAATGTCCGTACAGGCAATATTTATTCGGTCGTATCTCCAATCGATGGTTACATCGTTCAAAAAAACATCAATAAGGACATGCAGCTGCGTAGTGACCGCAGCGACAACATCTTCGATGTGGCCAATACAAAAGATGTATGGGCAATTCTTAACGTCAACGAAACGGATATCGACAAGATTAGTATGGGCATGCCCGCTATGGTGTCTACCCTGAGCTACCCGGACAAAAAATTCCAGGGCAGTATCGATAAAATCTTTAAGATCATCGATCCGCAGACGAATTCAATGCAGGCACGGGTGGTGCTAGACAATAAGGATGGTTTACTTATTCCGGATAGTAAAGCGACCATTAAAGTATTGCATCGCTCCAATACGGAAGCGCTCGCAGTTCCTTCTGATGCGGTCATTTTCGATCAAAACAAATATTTCGTATTAATCTATAAATCCCAAAATGATATTAAGATTCGCGAAATATTGCCGATCAAACAAAACGAAGGAACAACCTACATGGCTACGGGACTACAGGAAGGTGAAAAAGTTGTTGTCAACAATAAACTTCTGATCTATAGAGCTCTGAATAATTAATCCGTCTTAGCATTTACACGAATGAACAAATTCATTAAAAATATCATTGCCTTTTCCATTAAAAATAAAGCATTTACCTTTATTTGGGTTGGTATTTTGGCTATAGCTGGTTTCATTAGCTTTAAAAGCATGCCTATTGAGGCATTTCCTGATGTAACCAATACACAAATAACCATCATTACCCAATGGAATGGAAGAAGTGCGGAGGAAGTCGAACGTTTTGTAACGACACCAATCGAACTGGGCATGAGTCCAGTTCAAAAGAGAACAAGTATACGGAGCACCACCATGTTTGGCCTCTCCATTGTTAAAATCATCTTTGATGATGGTATTGACGACACTTTTGCCCGCAACCAGGTCAACAACCTCATGCGGTCTGTAAGCTTGCCCGACAATGTCGACCCTGAAGTACAGCCCCCTTATGGCCCTACAGGAGAGATATTCCGTTATACATTACATAGCGATCAACGTAATTCACGCGACCTCCTTACTTTGCAGACCTGGGTCATTGACCGCGCTTTACGTGGTGTCCCTGGTGTAGCAGATATCAACGTTTTTGGTGGACAGGATTTGGTTTACGAAATCAGTACTGACCCTATCAAACTAGACAAATTTAATCTGACCCCGTTGCAGGTATTTGATGCTGTCAGCAAAAGTAACCTGAATGTCGGCGGAGATGTCATCGAAAAAAGTGGCCAGTCCTACGTCGTACGCGGTATTGGTTTGGTCAACTCAATTAATGATATCGAAAACATCACTGTAATCAACCAAAAAGGAAATCCTGTCTTTGTTAAAAATGTAGCCGAAGTAAGAGAAAGTGCAATGCCCCGCGTGGGCCAAGCCGGTTTTGGTAAAAATGATGATGTGGTAGCAGGAACCATCGTAATGCGGAAAGGCGAAAATCCAAGAGAGGTTTTAACTGCTGTAAAAGCGAAAATAGACGAGCTCAACAACAAAATCCTTCCCAAAGACGTCAAAATGCAAACCTTCTATGACCGTGACAATCTCATGGATTTCACGACCCATACCGTTATGCATAACTTAATTGAGGGTATTGTACTCGTCACCTTAATGGTATTGCTCTTTATGGCAGATTGGCGCACTACGGTCATCGTTTCCATTATCATACCTCTCGCATTACTTTTTGCCTTTCTATGTCTTAAACTAGCGGGCATGAGTGCCAACTTGCTTTCTCTGGGCGCAGTAGACTTTGGTATTATCATCGACGGTGCCGTCGTCATGGTTGAAGGGATATTTGTCATGCTGGATCACCAAGCCCATAAGCTGGGCATGGAGAAATTCAACAAAATGGCCAAAGCCGGCTGGATCAAACAGACAGGAACAGGCTTGGGAAAAGCAATCTTTTTCTCCAAGCTAATTATCATCACCTCCTTGATGCCTATATTCTCCTTCCAAAAAGTAGAAGGAAAAATGTTCTCTCCACTGGCCTTTACCCTGGGTTTTGCTTTACTGGGTGCATTACTGTTTACCTTGACACTCGTTCCGGCTTTATCGCATATTCTGCTCAATAAAAATGTAAAAGAAAGACACAATCCATTTGTTGAATTCTGGAATAGAATTGTCGCCAAGGGTTTTGGATTTACATTCCGAAACAAGCGTCTGAGTATGATCGTTGCAATTACTTTACTAGCTGCAGTCTTGTTTTCTGCAAAATTTTTAGGAACTGAATTTTTACCGACATTAAATGAAGGGTCTCTTTGGGTTACTGCCGAAATGCCTATGAGTACTTCTTTACGTGAATCGGTTAAAACAACCAAACTGTTAAAGAGTACTTTGGAAACCTTTCCTGAGGTCACAGGTGTACTGTCGCAAACAGGACGGAGCAACGATGGTACCGACCCCAATGGCTTTGGCTTTGTTCAGTTTGCTGTGGCCCTAAAACCTAAAGAGGAATGGACCCGTAAAATCACCATGGATCAGCTGATCGAAGAAATGGACCATAAACTCAAACAATTTCAGGGTATTACCTATAACTATTCACAGCCTATCTCGGATAATGTTGCCGAAGCAGTTGCTGGTTTCAAAGCCGAAAACGGCATCAAGATCTTTGGCGATAACCTCGCAACCTTAGACCGCCTGGCGAAAGAAGTTTATGCACAGGTCAAAGGTATTCAAGGCATTAAAGAACCTGGTATTATTCTCAATATTGGTCAGCCCGAAGTGAGTGTGGTATTGGACCGGACCCGTATGGCAGCTTTCAACGTTCTACCGGCAGATGCACAGGCGGTACTCGAAATGGCCTTCGGCGGAAAGACCGCTTCCATTTTGTACGATGGTGAACGCAAATTTAACATTCGCCTACGCTATGCACCCGAATATCGGAAAACAGAAAAAGATATTGCACAGCTGATGGTTCCATGTGGTGATGGTACATTAATTCCTTTGAAAAGTATCGCGACCATTGAAAAAGATAATGGTGCTGCTTTTATCTATCGCGACAACATCAAACGCTATATCGGCATCAAATTTTCCATCCGCGACCGTGACTTAGGAAGCACCATTGCTGAAGCACAACAAAAGGTAAGTAAAATTAAGCTTCCGGAAGGATATTCCATTGGCTGGACTGGACAATTTGAAAATCAGCAACGTGCTACACATCGTTTAGCACAGGTGGTACCAATCAGTTTGATCGTCATTTTCTTCCTATTGTTTATTCTATTCGGGAATATCAAGGATTCGCTGCTCGTATTGGCCAACGTTCCTTTTGCACTTATCGGTGGAATTATTGCCTTACACGTTACAGGTATGAATTTTGGAATTTCGGCTGGAGTAGGTATGATTGCATTATTCGGGATATGTATCCAGAATGGGGTTATCCTGATCTCGGAATTCCACCAGAATAAGAAGGAAGGTCTACCCAATGACCAATCAATTTATAAAGGTGTAAAATCGCGAACACGACCTGTGGTCATGACAGCTCTAATGGCTTCCATCGGACTATTGCCGGCTGCACTATCGACCGGTATAGGTTCGGAATCACAAAAACCTTTGGCGATCGTCATCATTGGCGGACTAATCTCAGCGACGATATTGACGTTGTTGGTATTTCCAATCATCTACGATATCTTCAACAGAAAAGAAAAGGTACAACAAACAATCGTTGAATAATGTTGTCCATATTTTATATACGATATACTTAGACCATTAAAAGGTCATCGATACTGCCTCACGCTGAGAAGTGGCAGGGCAGTATCATTTTTTGATGATACTTTTGATGTAACATTTGTATCTATTCCGGCTTAAAAATTTCAAAAACAATAAAAAGCCCTTAAGTTTACAACAAATTACCTTCCATTAAGCGGAAGCTGCTTTTTGGATCACACAAACAAACAAATATTTATGACTATTCTCACCTTTACAATCATCCTTCTCCTGGGTGCTTTTGTAGCAGGACTCTTAGGATCCCTGACAGGCTTAGGCGGAGGGGTCGTTGTCATCCCTTTATTGACTCTGCTGTTTCATGTCGACATCCGTTATGCCATTGGAGCTGCCTTGCTGGCTTCCATAGCGACTTCATCCGGTGCAGCTACAGCCTACGTCAAGGAAGGCATCACCAACATCCGGCTCGGGATGTTTCTTGAAATTGCAACTACCATTGGAGCAGTGATCGGCGCTGTTATTGCCATTTACATGCCTACGAATACCATTGCCATCATCTTTGGTGTTGTACTTATCTTCTCTGCGGCTATGACGGTACGTAAGAAAAACGAACACGCACTTTCCGGCGGTTCGGTCCTGGCAGAAAAATTGAAGCTGAACAGTACCTATCCTGCTGATGGCAAATTAATTCCATACAAACTTACCAACATAGCCGGAGGCTTCTCTTTGATGGGGGTTGCAGGAATACTTTCTGGATTATTGGGCATTGGATCCGGATCCCTTAAAGTACTAGCAATGGACAGCATGATGAAAATTCCATTTAAAGTCAGTACCACAACGAGCAACTTTATGATCGGTGTCACCGCAGCTGCTTCTGCAGTGGTCTATTTACAAAGAGGTTATATGGATCCAGGTATTGCTTTTCCAGTTATCCTAGGCGTATTATGCGGCGCCATTACCGGATCCAAGCTCTTAAAACGCATGAATCCGAAGACTTTACGTATTATTTTCGCCGTCGCCATTACATTGGTGGCCTTGGAAATGATCTTCAACGGATTCCAGCATAAATTCTAAAAACGGTAGTTTACACGATTTAGAATTTTAGGTTTGTAACGTCCTTCCGCTAGACGATGAAGGACATAAATACTCAAAATGAAACAAGTATTTTCGAAACACTATTGGGGAGACAAGGACATCTCACTTTTGGTAGGGCAAATTTTACGTATTGGCGTTATACTCGCCTCCTCTATTCTTATCCTTGGCGGTATCTTCTACCTCATTGTTCATGGACAGGATACCGTACCGAATTACAGAGATTTTGTCGGTGAGGGGAATTCCAACACAACAATTACCGGAATTATTACCGGGGCCTTTAGCCGAAATATTCCACAGGTTATACAGTTAGGTGTACTTCTATTGATTTGCACCCCTATTGTACGCGTGATCGGCTCGTTATTTGGGTTTGTCATCGAGAAGGACAGGCTTTACATTATTATCACATTGATTGTATTAACAGTCATTATAGGCAGTATACTCAGCGGAATCAAGGGATAATAAGGCTTTATCTCTTGATTCGCCGCCAGGCCGATTTTTCCAGTGCGTATTCAAAATTTTTACGTTCAGGTTCGTTCACATAGCTGACCATCTTTTCAGCCACTTTAATTGCGCCCAAGCGCTCAACTGCTGTCTGAGAACGATAATTTTCAGCCCCCACATGCAGGTAAATTCGATCCACAAAATTGAAGGCAAAATCAAACATCA
>NZ_DKSP01000205.1:21667-24161 GCF_002472745.1 Sphingobacterium sp. UBA7253
AACATCATCTCTTTGACCAATGGATTGATGCCTGCACCCCAATATGCACGGGCATAAAACGTATACCCAACAAAAATCGATTTTTCCGCCTCATCAAGGCCATAATACCGCGTACTACCGATGCAGGCACCACTTTCCTTATCCAAGATCAGATAAGCAGACTTACTTGCTAAGGCGCCTTCAAAAAATTGGCGAAAAACGTCTTCCTTCCAACGGTCCCTATTAGGATGCTGTTCCCAGATCAGGGGGTCTCTGGCAACTTGATATAGCGTATCAAAATCCGCTGGTTCTATGATTCGTAATACAACCTTATCGTTTTCAAGAGTATTGGGTGCAACAAACTTCATGAGATATATTTATAGTTTTAGCAATCAAATTATTTTAAATCCTACAGAAGATACCAATTATTGATGAAACTATTTGAATTACGGCAATATCCAGTCAAATATTACACCAAAATGTTGATTTCATCACTGTTTTGATCAAATTGAATAAAAGCAATAGCCAGCAACTGAATTATTTTAACTTAGGATTGATAGGAATCAAACAGCTTGTTAAATTAGCATTGCAAAATTTCGTATTTTACAGCCAAATGGAACAATTCAAGGAATTTGTAAAACAACGCATTGATGTCACTGAGGAAGAACTGAATGACATCGTTTCACGTTATCAGGTAAGGAAAATAAAGAAAAAAGAATACTTTCTCCGGGCCGGAGAGGTGTGCCACCATGAAGCATACGTGATCAGCGGTTTATTTAAATCATTCTATGTCACCGCGGATGGGATCGAACACATTCTACAGTTTGCAATTGAAGATTGGTGGATCGGCGATATTGCCAGCTTTAATTATCAGGAGCCAGCGCTTCAAAATATCCAAGCTTTGGAAAACGCTGTGGTACTTACACTGTCAAAAAAAAATAAAGACAAACTTTACGAAGATCATCCAATCTTTGAGAAACTCTCCAGGATAATGGCCCAACGTGCCCAAATAGCATCGCAGCACCGTATTATCTCGAGCATAGGTTTTACAGCACAAGAGCGGTATCTGGATTTCATCAAAAGGTATCCTAAAATCTATCCGCGGATCTCCAATATGCAATTAGCATCCTATCTTGGCGTCACGCAAGAGTTTTTAAGCCGTCTAAAAAGACAAATATTAAAGCCGAATCGAAATTCTTGACCTACATCAATTTTTTCGTTGTTAGTTTATCCCACCTTTGCAGAAGCTTGTTCAAACAAACATTTTGAACTTTTGAAGGTTAGATAAATAAAAAGAAAACACATGAATAAATTTTTCCAAATTTTGGCTGTAGCAGTATTAATGGTTAATGTTGCTGTAGCACAAGTAAAATGGTCTGCAGACCCTGCGCATACAAATGCAAGATTCGATGTAAAACACCTTGGAATCAGCTTTGTTGATGGTGAATTCACAAAGGTAGAAGGTACAGTTGAAACTGCAACAGGAACAGGCTTTAACAATGCTAAAGTTAATTTTTCTATCGACGTCAACAGCATCGATACACGTATAGCTGCCCGTGACAATCATTTGAAGACCGATGATTTCTTTGCTGCGGAAAAATTCCCTAAAATGACATTAAAGTCTACCAGTTTTAAAAATGCGAAAGTAAAAGGAAAATATATTATGATAGCAGATTTGACTATTCGTGATGTAACGAAAAAAGTAACTTTCGATGTGACTCAAAATGGCGGAATCATTACCGACCCTTGGGGAAAAACACGTGCTGGCTTTACTGCTAAAACAAAAATTAACCGTCAGGATTTCGGCATGAAATACAATGATAAATTACCTTCTGGTGTAGAAGCGGTTGCTTCTGATGTTGACATCATTGTCAATACCGAATTGGTATTGAACTAATTGAAAATAATAAATCACACAAACTTAGTGGCTATCCTATTTGATATAGGATAGCGACTTTTTTATAAGCCTTTTAACATACCGCCATCCAGTGGAATATTGGTCCCAGTCAGATAACCTGCATATTCGGAGCAAAGGAAAGCGACGAGATAACCGTATTCTTCAGGCTTACCCAGGCGCTGTGCAGGAACCTGTTTTAACCGCATTTGCAACGCTTCCTCATAGGAAATTCCCAGACGTTGTGCATCTAGCTTGGTTAGCGACTGGATACGATCCGTATCAAACAGACCTGTTAAGATGCTGTTGACAGTCACACCGTCTTTAGCGACATCCACGGCCAACGATTTACTCCAGCTAATCAATGCTGTACGGATCGTATTGGACAACACTAAATTAGACACCGGTTCTTTCACTGTTGAAGAAGACACATTAATAATACGTCCGTATCGGTTTGCCAACATATACGGCAGCGCACATGAGGTTGTGTAACAGTGATTTTGAAATAAGAGTTCAAAAGCATGTTGGTAATCTCGCAGATTTTTTTGCTCTATGGTTCGTGCTTGTGGGCCATCCGAATGATTGAGCAATATATGAACTTTACTAGGCTCAAAATAATGT
>NZ_DKSP01000118.1:0-6927 GCF_002472745.1 Sphingobacterium sp. UBA7253
AAAGTCAAAACATACAAAAGCCTGCAAATTAAACATTTGCAGGCTTTTTTGTTTTTCAGTATCTACAAAACTTACACGAATTCCCAAGAAAAAAGTGAGTCATTCAGTGAGTCATTTTCGCTCATTTGCTTACTCACTGAGATGTATTTAACATTCTTATAATCAAGTTGTTTGAAAATTAAACATCTTGATCCGTTTTAGTTGCAAGGCTACATTTGCATCTGCTTTCATTGTTTTTTCAATGGCGATGCAGAGCCTTTCCCGAAAGTCGGGAAAGGGTTTCTTTCACTTAAATGATGTTGTCATGAGTACAAATTATTCCTTGCTCTTCTACTTGAAGAAACCAAAAAATTACGTTAGTGGTCCCAAGCCGATCTACATGCGGATTACCGTAGATGGTGTCCAAAAAGAAGTCTCCACTGGACGGGAATGTGATCCGCCAAAATGGAACTCCAAAGCCAACCGGGTGAAAGGCACGACTGAAGCTGTAAAGACGCTGAACAGCTATCTTGATACCCTCGTAACTAAAATAAGTACGATCCATACCGCTATGACGGCTGCCGCAGAGGAAATCACAGCGGAATCGATCAAACTTAAGTATCAGGGAAAGGATATCAAACGTAAAAATTTCTTGGATGTGTTCAGGGAGCATAATATGCAGATGGAAGCACTTTTGGGCAATGGATTCAAGCCCAATACGCTCAAAGGGTATAAGACCTCTTTATTACATATTTGTGGATACCTTGAGAAAGAATACAGGTCGCAGGATATTGACACGAGAAAGATTGACCATGCTTTTGTCACAGGGTACGAATTCTTTCTGCGAGCAACAATGGGCTGTTCAGCTGTGTCGGCAGCAAAATACATGAAACATCTTCGTAAGATCATCAAGATCTGTATTTCGCATAGATGGATAACGGACGATCCATTTGCTTTTTATAAGATTAAGGCGAAGGCGAAAGAGAAGGAGTTTCTGACGGATGCAGAACTAAGGAGGATAGAGGAAAAGTTGTTCAAGATACCAAGATTAGCGCATGTGCGTGATATCTTTGTCTTTTGTTGCTACACAGGACTTTCCTATGCGGATGTGAAGAAACTAAAATGGACCGATATTGCCGAGGGTGTGGACGGAAAACTCTGGATATTTACCAGTAGGGAGAAAACCGAAACCTCATCGAATATTCCACTGCTTCTCAAGGCACTTGAGATCATTGAACGTTATCGTGATTATCCACCATGTGTGACAAAGGATATGGTACTTCCTGTGCTGAGTAATCAGAAAATGAACAGTTATCTAAAGGAAATCGCTGATCTGTGCGAGATCACAAAAGAGTTGACCTTTCACAAGTCACGCCATACCTTCGCCACGTCTGTGACGCTTGCCAATAGTGTTCCTATTGAAACAGTTTCAAAAATGCTTGGACATACGGATATCAAAACTACGCAGCATTATGCGAAGTTATTGGACAATAGGGTTGCGGTGGACATGGACAGACTGGAAAGAAAGATCGAGAATAAACCTGCGCCAACCAAAACGGCTAAAGTGGCAGAGGTATGCGCTCCTCAGTCTTTTACCTTTTTAAGAACGGGTCATAGAGATAGAAATATCGCATAAATCGTACTGGAAGCAATGTGACGAACATTGCTTCTTTTCTTATACCTCCAATAAAATCCCAATCCAAAAGATAATTGGAATATTGATCTGGTCTATAAATAACCTGTACAGGTATATCTGCTTATACAGTCAGTTTTTCGGGAAAACTGTTCACTTTATCAACCATGTCGCTGCTGGAGCTACTAGATCTTATCAGGAACTTTTTTTGGAGATATATTTAGCACCTGTTTAAATTTTGTTCAATAAATGTTTTATTGTGGACGACTTGACGTTTGCTATAAGACCATAATTCCGGGCCAGTCTACCAACGCTGGCAACCGGGCAAGGGTCCTTCTGGTAATTCATCTTTTATGGACAGGCTGAAAATCCTATAAGGTAACGGATAGACAGCTAATATACCTGCTCTTACCGATCCCAACAGATCAGGGGGAGGCCGGACTGAAACCAACTATCAAGTATGCACCAGGCGTAGATAAAACGATCAAAATACATTCCATAGGTATAATCGCGTTATGTACCATCTTGCAATGGGCTAAGTGCGTAGTAAGTGCGCTGGAAGTACGCTATTAACGCACTTACTACGCACTCTCTACGCTTAGGTAACGCTTTATTGGCGCTTCATTTACGCTTGATGCTCCTTCTATCCCCAGTGTAAAGTAAGAACTGTATTAGACCTTTTGTACACCTTTTTCGGGAATGGACAATAGGCTAGCCAGATTATTCAATCGAATAATTCCAGTTTCCTAACACACTGGGTATCTTCCAAGATTCAGCCTTAGTCTTGTAGTTGCTAAAGTGTCCTTTATCCCATTTGGTGATATGGTAGCCCCTACAAAACTTACAATAATAAGCCCTTTTACAAGCGTCCTTACCCATCCGGTGTTTGATCCGTTTGCCATCCAGTTTGTTCCGAACGCGTGATTTGAACTTAAAATTAAGCATTATCCATTGTGCTTCGATTAAAGAAAGAAATCCAATTTTACCAGTAGCACGGCATTTCCAGCTATTTACCTTTGCTTTTTCCATAATCTATCTTTTAAAGTTTATCTATTATTGTATTACTCCTTTTCTATGGGCACCTGCAACATGACCCATTCCCGGATATGCCTGGCAATCTTATCAGACACCTCAAAATCATACCGGCCTTCAAACGGTATTTTAAGTACAATGCGCAACCGGCCACGCTTCAACCCGTAGCAAGCCCTGATCATATCCAGCGGTATCGCCTTATCCCTGTCTATCTTCTGTACAAAACCCCGAGTGCTATTTACAACTTCCTTTAGGCTGCGCTGTTCGCCACAGGTCAGACTTTCGTCCATCGCGTTTTTCAGATAAAGACTGACCATACTATTTTTAAACGTAAAAATCCCTAAATCTTTGTACAGTATCTTTTGGGAAAGGATCTTATTATTGAGCAGGAATACCTCCTGCTCCGGATCTATCGCTTTTATTAGCGGCAGGTCGATTTCCTCCATGGAATCAATATCTTTATCACTAGACTCCGTTTCCAGAACTTCCTTCACCTCTTTCAGATCAGGGGAAAACAGATTAACCTGCTTCTCCAGATCCTTAATTTTTAACTGCTGCTGATGGTTTACTTCCTTAAGTTCAACAATTTGCTTTTTTTGCTTTTGATGAATAGCCACATAGAAATACACCGTGTAGCACATATTCAAGACCAGAATACCACTAAATATGACCATTAAAGGAAATAACAGCCATTCATCCTTAGCCAGTGTATCGGGACCGATAATCCAGAACAAAAAAATTGTGGGCAATACACAGCAAAAAAAGAACTGTGTACCTATACGTTTCTGCGGAACGTATAACCAATTCTGCTTTTTGTCCAGGAGCGCAATGACCAAACGTATATACAGGAAAGTAATAGCCGCCATCAATGCAAAAAATAGATAGCTTGTGATGATCGGCCAGTCTGTAAGCCAGTCCGCTAAAGCCCCCTGATAGCCCAGATACCAGCAAACACCGCCGAAGGCGCAAGACGCGATCAATAGCCAGATCACATCCGGATAATTTACAGCCAATACCTCCGTATCTTGATATTTGTCCTGCTCTATGCTTTTCATATACTCCGATCATATTTTAACAAACGCTATCCAAACATACATGCGCGTCAAGTTTGTTTGCTTCTTCCTCCTTCAGGTAGCGTCAACGTTATTAAATTAAATTACTTTTCTACATACAATGGCTCATCTGGGCATATATGGCTAGATATCTGCTGAAGAGCTCCTGTTAAAATTTTACCTTTATGAATAAATTTTTGTTATATAAATTTAGCCAATTATTTTTTAAACAACGTTTCCAGCGCCAAAATCACCTCTTTTATGTCGCTATTTCATCTAAATAATTACCCTACTGGACGAAAATTTAAAGCTTTATTGTTTGAAATGCATTCTTCGTTGTTCCGAAATCAGCCTTCGCTGTAAAAAATCGGTCTTCGTTGAAATTAAGGCGGTATTCAGCAAAAATTCCCTGTCGTTATGGGTATTTTTGAAAAGTAATAGTTCACTGATTATAAACCCCTGGATCATGAGGACGATAAAGAAAATACCTTTCCCATTCAGCCGCAATTACATATTTACTGCGATAGCTATGCTGGTCACTTTATATGGACTTTTTATGGCCTCGACACCATCCCAGCACGTATACAGCATCGGTATCCTGGTCGTGCTGATTCCTTTTTTAGAGATCCGTAATCAGGAGCGTGTGATGCAGCTTTTCTCTGTTTTTTTTGTCTGCGTCCTGATCAGCAGCATTGCGCTATTTGACCGGCTCCCTTATCAATTATTGATCAGTTCCCAGCCGTCTTGGACAGCCTTGAAAAAGGGGATCCCAATAGCATTCGTCATCTGTGTATTGGCACATCTATTTTTTTGGAAGAAGATAGGCCTGATCAAACTATATGGCATCCAATTTCCGATTATGATCATTGCCTGTATCTGGTATATGCGCATGCTGCTGATCCTTGGCAACTGCCAGCATACACCGGACGCCAAGAATGTGCAGATTACGGCCGTAGTCGTTCAGAAATGTCCAGTGTGCTGTGATATTCATGAGCTCTTGCTTTCCTTTACCTATGAAGGACGGCAGTATCAGATGCCGATGGACGTACACCCTAAACTGTATGAAAATGCGAAAGAAGGCGATAAGCTCAATCTCCATCTGCATCCCGGGGTCTATGGCTGGCCCTGGTATCATAAAGATATCAAAAGGAGGTACAGATGATCGTAAGTTTACAAAAGCTGACAATGCTCATAGAAGCCATAGTCCATCTGGATAACGAGGATATCCCAGCGTATTTGTGTGAAATCACAGAGGTCTGCAATAACAATTTTGCGCTTGCGTTGCAGGCGCACCGGGAGATTATCAAAGTTGATAATGCCCGTCAGGCCATACGGCTATACCACACGCAATTATTGCGGCTGCACTCTTTACTGAATAACTTCTGTAAAGAGTGTAAAATTGAAAATGCTACAGCACTATTTGCCCTGGAAGAATTACTTGGGCGAATCGAACATCTATTTAAAAAAGATATTGATCCCTGTACGCCGCTGCCGGAGCATTATTACCTCAGGCTGCATGAATATGTATATGTAAATATGCCCTCTATCCTTGATAAACTCGCTCAAAAAAACATACCACAGGTCTATCTTGGTGAAATCCTCTCAGCTATGGACAGCCTATTTGAAAACGGTAAGATTCCCTATATTCAATACAGGCATCAGGATTACCTGCCCAAAATGGTCGAATCACTGCGCCAATTGGCCGACGACAAACGCCAGGGTAAAAACTGGCATTATCGTTTTTTGGTTCTGATGGTCAACCTGAATTTTAACCATATGGGATTTTTCAACCGATGGAAAGAACTGTACACTTCAGACCCTTCATTTATGGATGCCCTGTCACGCTTTCCAAAACACTTCTCCTGTATCCCGGACTTCGCGTATGATAGCAACCGTAGGAGCCTGCTGAAGTTGATGCGCGAGTACATGGAGGATGAAAATATCTCCCCGTCTGAAACAATGCAGAATTATCCCCAACAGTTTATTCAGAGCAATTTCAATGGCAAAGAGCTCAAACTTTGGATGCATATATCTGTTAAGGCGAATATTATGTGGTCGTCGGAGAAAAAAGAAGTTGCGGAGGTGTTTTCCAGGCTTGTCAAAACACGGGAAGGGACCTTACTTTCTGCCCATAGCCTGACCAGGATGGACAAAAGCACCGAGTTTCATACTGCTCTCCGTATCCGTAAAGTATTGAATACGATGCTCGCCGAACTGAATAGACAGTTCCCGGAATTAAAGTAAGTAAAATACAGAAATTTTTAAAAACAGGGGGTATGCCATCGCTACACCCCCTCAGCAAGTTTATTCTACCGATCAAAAACAGCCATAGCTACACCCAAATCGACTGTTTTACCAAGAATCCGCTCCCTAATTTTTTACCACATATTACCCCTTCACTACATCCCAGTCTTTGTTTAAACCATATAGAGACAGGTAATTTTTCCAAATCAACCATTTCGTTACACCTGCGCCGGCCTGTTTTCCATACTACCTTTGTTTTACAGCGTACGAGAAAGTAGAAGCTGACGCTCAGGCGGGCCGCTGTACCAGATGGAGGGGACAGGTACGGCGCCCTGTTTTTAAAGAAATAATAAAACCCCAACCGAAAATAATAAAACAGCGGAGAAAAATAATAAATGCCACGGCACAAATAATTAAGGCTATGGAAGCAAATAAAACAACTAGCATGATATATAAAATCCTTCGGGCGGTAATGATCCTTTTTTGGATCTATGTCGGCATGGATAAGATCTGGCAACTGGGAGCCTTTCGGATCGCCCTGGAGCAACAGCCTGTTATCAGTTTTCTGGCTCCGATACTCTTTTGGCTACTTCCGCTCATGGAAATCGGTATAGGAGTATTACTAGCTTTGCCACCAGCGAGACTACGCTCCCTGGGATGGAGAGCTTCTAACGTATTAATTATCGTTTTTACGATCTATATCGGTCTGGGGGTATTGGATGTCTATGCACAGAAACCCTGTATGTGTACCAGCTTTCTCAGCCATATCTCCTGGCCCGCGCATCTATTGATAAATATCACAGTTCTTGGCCTTTCCATAACTGGGTGGGCATTGCACCGCACTGCTGTCAAAGACCAAGAGCGTACATTAACGGGTAAAACAAACATAGCACTATTCCTGATAGGCTTTCTAGCAATAGGAGCAATTACATACGAAAGCACACACTTCAAGCGGACAAATGACAAGTGGTACACACCGGACAGCAT
>NZ_DKSP01000012.1:0-3117 GCF_002472745.1 Sphingobacterium sp. UBA7253
GCAAGCAAGCAAGCAAGCAAGCAAGCAAGGCGGTTAAGTGTTATACTCACTTAACCGCCTTTTTATTGTCATGTTATATTTCTAATTTTTTTTGTGTAATTTTTTATGGAAAAAGAAAAAATGATCATCATATATTAAAATACGTCCTACTTTAGCGTAATACGCAGTAGATAGATCAATTATGAATTATATAAACTGAGATAAATGAGAAGTGTTCTATGCGCACTTGCGGTAACGATTATCTTAATCTTATCGTTTAATAAACTTGTTTATGATGATATGCCCGTAGCCAACGCTACGATAGTATTGACCGAAGTAAATCGTCATAAACAAGACGTCAAAAGTATCTTAATGACCGATAGTAATTTTTCGGATTTAAGTTTTTTTGATGCTATGCTAAAAAACAATAGAATCCTGATGTTGGGCGAAATGATGCACAATGATGGCGAAACTTTTAAAGCGAAAGCCAGGATCATTCGTTATCTCCACGAACAGCTGGATTATAATGTTGTTTTATATGAGGCAGGGCAGTATGATATGTGGATGATGAATGCACAGATGGATACCCTGATGGATAAGTCGCAGGAAAAAACGATCGGTGGTACTGGACTATTCGACTTCTGGTGGCAAAATCAGGAAAATCAGCCCCTCTTAACGTATTATAAAAAAACAAAATCAACAGAGCGTCCAATGATCCTCGGCGGATTTGATATCCAATTTTCAGGCAGGGGCTTATCAAATATACGCGTAAAATTATTGGAAGATTTCCTGCTTAAAAACGGGATAGATTCGACCAAATATCCGTTATTGAAAAAAAATAGCAACAGGCTGGAGTATCTAACTTATGAACCTTTTGCCAGTAAACGGCTCAATGCGAACGAAAAAAAACAGTTCCTGGCAGAACTGGATGAATTGAACCGTAGGATCCTCAGCGGCGTAAAAGACTCGGAGCATCTGATCTATAGCCGATATCTGTCTGATATGAAGCACAACTTTGACAAATCTTGGCGCTATAAAACTGGGTCGATGCAGAGCATGCATTTTAGAGATTCACTGATGGCGGAAAATCTAACCTATCAGATCGATTCGCTTTACGCCGGCAAAAAGATTATCGTCTGGTGTGCCAATATCCATAGCTTTTCTGCGCCATACAATAAAGATTATCGGCCCCTCGGGACTTATCTAAAGCGTAAATACGGCGCTCAAGCGTATAGTCTGGATTTTACTTCCTATGGACGATATGATAAAACTGGCCGTGTTGTCGATAGAGTGGGTAAGTTGGCCGTGGAAAATGTATTTCATGCCACTAAATTGCCTTATTTCTTTTTAGATCTTCGGGAGTTGTCCAACAATAGTATTTTAAAACAGAATTTTAGTTCAGTCATCAATCAAGGGATTGATGAAGATAGAAGGTGGCACGACTTTATCGACGGCATTTTCTATATCGATATCAATAAAGATCCAATTTACCGGTAACACCAATGGAAAGTATCCTCACAAAACAACTTAGCTTTAAAATAGGCGCGAAAACAATCCTGGATAACATCAGTCTGCAGGTACCAGAAAAGGGTATTTATGGCTATCTCGGGCGAAATGGAGCCGGAAAATCGACAACAATCAAGCTACTTTTAGGTCTTTTGGAGGACCGGACAGATGCGATTTTTATTCAGGGAAATAGTCTTAGGACAAATCGAACACGTATCTATACGAATGTTGGAAACCTGATCGAATCGCCTTGTTATTATACTAAGTTAACCGTTTTTGAAAATTTAAAGTATTTGGATATCATTCATAAAAAAGGGAATAAACGCATTGATGAAGTGTTGGAAATGGTTGATCTTCATCGGGAGAAAAAGAAAAAAACGAATGCTTTGTCTATGGGTATGAAACAGCGGTTAGGGATTGCAATGGCGATATTTCATGATCCCCAATTACTCATTCTGGATGAACCATTAAATGGTCTCGACCCACAGGGTATTGTGGAAATGCGCAACTTGTTTTGTCACCTCAATGAACAGGGTAAGACGATCTTTCTTTCAAGCCATATTTTGAGTGAGCTTGAAAAAATAGCAACACACATTGGTATCATAGAAGGTGGGAAAATGATTTTCCAAGGAACTAAGCATGAGCTGCTGGGACAGGTTGACCGAGAAGTGTTCTTACGGACATCCAATCCTGCTGCAACAGTTTCTATTTTGCAAAATGCAGGTTTTTCTACCGTTAAGATCGATGGTCAAAATGTTGTCGTCAGTATAGGGGATGATCAACAATTTGATTTTGTGATCAAATCATTGGTTGAACAGCAGATTGCTATTTATGGGCTGGAATCCCGTGGTGCTGACCTTGAACAAATTTTTATAAACCTAATCGCTCGTGCAAATGGCTAATACATTTTATACTGCTTTTTTGTCTGAAAAGTACAAACTTCTTCGTAACAGGGAAATTTTTGGGGTCTTGATCGCACCTATGCTGCTCATTTTTGCGATTAGCGCTTATATAATCTATGACATTGTCAATTCCGGTGGTGCCAGCGCCATTCCAAATCCCTGGAAAGTCTTATTGGGTCGATATGTATTTCAATTTTTTTATCTACTCTATCCCATTCTTGTCGCTTTGTTTGTATATGCTTGCTGTGATGTGGAGTATAAGAATAACAATTATAAAATACTCTTTACTGTGCCCATCAGTAAATCGAATATTTTCTTTTCCAAAGCCGTCTTTATCCTGCTGACCTTACTGTTTTCAATACTCTTTGCTTACGCTGCATTTCTGATCAGTGGTTATCTGCTCAGCCTGATTTACCCCGTACTGGGGTTTCAGAATTATGATTTTAGGGTCGTAATCTTTTATACGTTTTTGAAACTTTTTATTACGCTCTCGGCTATCGCTATGATTCAGCTTGCCCTAAGCCTATTGTTCAGAAGTTTTATCTACCCAATTGGAGTAGGCATGTTTATGTTGGTCTTTTCCGTGCTTGTCGCACAGAAAAGTTTTTCGGATTTTATCCCATATACAGGGGCTTATAATGCGGTAAGGAATATCTTATCCGAGAATGATTCCTTTGCACGGCTCGATTACTGCAACATGGTGATGGTTGTTGTATTTCTATTGATCAGC
>NZ_DKSP01000012.1:3157-5186 GCF_002472745.1 Sphingobacterium sp. UBA7253
CTATTTAAACGAAAGGGGCAGTTTTAACGTTTCGTTTGTGCATGTCCCACTGATCGGCTATTTTTTGTCAAGTTCTTTTTTATAGGCGCTTGGTGACTGTCCATATTTCCTTTTAAAGGCCGACGCGAAGTAAGATGCTGATGAAAAGCCGACACTACTAAATATTTCGTTGATGGTTAGACCCTCAGCCATCAGGCTTTTGGCTTTCTTTAATCTTCGTTCCGCAATATACTCATTGACACTGCAGTCGAGCAGCTGTTTCACCTTACGATAGAGCTGAACACGTGAGAGATGGAGGTCGTTGGCAATCCCGTCGACGCTTAACCGCTGATCCGATAACTTGGATTCGACAATGGCGGAGAGATTGTTTAGGAATCTTCTGTCGCTATCGTTGACCTGTTCGGCTTGAGTACGCTCAAACTGTTCGACGTTGCTGCTGTATTTTTCTTTAAGCTGATGACGCGATTGAAGGATATTTGAAATACGTATCCGCAGCAGTTCGGCATTGAATGGCTTAGTAATATAGTCATCGGCCATTAATTTGCTCCCCTCAAGCATGGTCTCCTCGTTGGCAAGTGCACTCAGTAAGATGACGGGAATATGTGCGGTCTGATAAAAGGCTTTCATGTCTTTCAAAATATCCAGTCCGCTTCCATCAGGAAGCATAATATCGGTGATCACCAGGTCTGGAAAATGTGTCTTCATCATACTAGTGGCTTGCTGGGCATCCTTCGCCAGAAACAGGTTGTAATCCTGTTCCAATAACGAGCGGAGATAGTCTCTGATTTCATCATTATCTTCGACGATCATAATGCTCTTCGATTTGTTGGATCGAAAAGAAAGATTGTTGTCTACCACCTTTGCTGTCGTGTCCAGTAGATCTTGTTGCTGAAACGATGGTTTTTCTCCACTGTCGAAACCGGCCAGTTCAGCAGGTTCATAATGACCATTCCCAATTGGCATGCGGAGGGTGAAGATCGATCCATGGCCGGGCTTGCTGCTCACGGTGATCTGGCCATGATGCAGTTCGACGATCTGTTTGCTGTATGCGAGTCCGATTCCGGATCCGTTACGGCTGCCGACTCCTTGGTAAAAAGGATCAAAAATATGCTCAATATCAACCGGCGCAATTCCCAGACCATTATCCAATACGCGTAGATAAAAATAGTCCTTGAAATTGTTTTCTTCTAGTATAATTTCAATTCTGCCGCTTGCTGAAGTATGTTTGATCGCATTGGATAATAAGTTGGATAGGACCTGTTCCATGAGGTATTCGTCCATCCAAACCTCTTTCAAACTCGTTTTGTTGATATAACTGACCGAGATTCTGTTTTTCTTAAATAGCGGTTTGAAACTACCTATTACCTGCTGGATGAATGGATCGATATAAACGATAGACGCATGTAACCTAATTTTTGATTTACTGATTCGGTGGATATCAATGAGGTCGGTAACCAAACGCTGTAGTTTTTTTGCATTCCGCTTGACGCGCGACAACTGTTCTTTGACTTCTTCTGGCAGGTCTTTTCGTAATTCAAGGTCCTCGATAGGCGCTATAATAAGCGTCAGTGGTGTTTTAAATTCATGTGAGATGTTGGTGAAGAAATTATTCTTGATTTCTGCCGCTTGCTGGATCTGACTATTCATCTCGACGATCTGTTTTTGTTGCGCAAGGATCTCACTATTTTGGATTTCCAGATGTTTGTTCTTTTCCCAGTTGCTCCTGATCACGATAATAGAAATGCCACCAAAGACAACAGCAAGCACCAAGCTAACGACCAGTACATTAAGAACCGACTTTTGACTTTGGTAAATCTTATTCTGTTCCGTAATGAATTCCTGTCTTTTGTCTATATCGAGCTGCTGTTGCTTTATTTTATCCGACTGCAGGGCAAGCAATTCCGCGTTGGTTTTATCGATGACAGAGGTTGCGAGTATATTCTCGCGGCGGTAGTTTTGGTGGTTGATGATAGCCAAGGCCGTTCGAATGGCTTCGGCTCCGCCAGTGGGGTAGAGTATGGAAGCGAAC
>NZ_DKSP01000012.1:5246-5851 GCF_002472745.1 Sphingobacterium sp. UBA7253
TTTTGCCCTGTATGATCTGTTCAAGGCCATTTCCGGGACCAGAAAGAGCATCAACACCGATTATCTTAATGTCCTTTTTGATCTGGGCTTCGTCCAATGCTTTTTTTACCCCCATGGCCATCTGATCATTGAAGGTGAAGATGATATCACTCTGGCTCATGACGTTTATATGCTTACGCATTTCCAGATAGGCTTTATTTTTCTCCCAGCCGCCGTGAATGAGGCCGCTCACCTGAATCGCTGTGGCATCTCCAATTTGCTGGATAAAGCCTTTTTCACGCTCTATTGAAGCCGAGGTGCCCGATAGCCCTGTGACTAATCCGACCGAACCCTTTCCTTGTAAAATCGTGCGGCTATATTGACCGGCCAGTTTCCCGATGGCGAGATTGTCGGCGCCCACATAAGCATTATATTGGCCGGAGGAGGTCTTACGGTCTGTTACGATGACAGGTATATTGCGTTGGAATACAGAATCTACAATTGGCGTGAGTGGCTCGGCCTCATTTGGGGATACAATCAGAAGAGCGAGAGGCGGTTAGACCAATTAGCGAATTTGATTGATCTGTACATGATTGTCGCCCCGGGACGCTCGAAAAAGAAAGTCA
>NZ_DKSP01000009.1:0-5796 GCF_002472745.1 Sphingobacterium sp. UBA7253
ATACATTTTTTGTATCTGTCGAGCGCTTGCAGAACAGCAAGCTCATCGGAGTACCCGTGCTCATAGGAGGAAGTAGTGACCGCGGGGTAGTTGCATCTTGTTCCTATGAGGCCCGCAAGTTTGGCGTGCATTCCGCTATGCCAATGCGGCTGGCGCTGCGCATGTGTCCAGAGGCGGTGGTCGTACGGGGCGATCACGATCGGTACAGTTATTATTCGGGTATAGTTACACAAATTATTGAAGAAGAAACGCCCATCGTCGAAAAAGCCAGTATAGACGAACATTACCTTGATGTCTCCGGTATGGACCGCTTTTTTGGCTGTTGGAAATGGACACAGGAACTCCGCCAGCGTATTATCCGAGAGACTGGATTGCCCATTAGCTTTGGCCTGTCGGTCAACAAGACCGTCTCCAAGATTGCCACCGGTACCGCCAAACCCTGTGGTGAAAAGCAGGTACAAAACGGTGCCGAAAAAGGTTTCCTCGCACCACTATCCATCCGTAAAATTCCCATGGTAGGCGAGAAGTCCTTTACCTTGCTCCGAAATATGGGAATTTCCAAAATCGGAACCTTACAGCAGATGGAAGTGTTCACCATGCAAAAGGTCCTCGGGGAAAACGGGATCAACATCTGGCGTAAAGCCAATGGGCTCGATGATTCCCTGGTGTTGCCTTTTCGGGAGCAAAAGTCCATGTCCAAAGAAAATACCTTTCAGCAGGATACCATCGATATGGATGTCCTTCGCCGAACGCTGATCAGTATGGTCGATATGCTCGCTTTCGATCTGCGCAAAGAGCAGAAGCTGACGAGCTGCGTTACCCTCAAGATTCGTTATAGCAACTTCGATACCCATACCCAACAGCTGCAAATCGGTTATACCAATTCGGATCGAAAGCTTACCGATGTGGTACTTGCACTCTTCAAGAAACTCTATAGCCGCAGGATGCTGATAAGGCTTATCGGGATCAAATTCTCTGGTCTGATCTATGGTTCCTATCAGACCGATCTCTTTGACGACAGTGCCGAGGAGGTCAACCTTATGCAGGCCATGGACAAGATCCGAAAACGCTATGGGGCCGAATTTCTGATGAAGGCCATCTGTGCACCGCTGCCAGAGAAAGGAGGGGAGCATGCTCTTAAATCTACATAGCTATTATAGCCTGCGTTTTGGTACCCTCAGCCTGCAGGATCTCGTCTCGGGCATGCTTGCTGGCGGTTATGATACCGCCGTGCTAACCGATATTAATAATAGTTCGGGATCGCTGGATTTTATCAAACTGGGCCGTGCTGCCGGACTGAATTTACTGGCGGGAATGGAATTCCGCAACGGCGATCAGCTTTGTTTTGTTGCCATCGCCAAAAATGAGCATGGCTTCCGTGAGATCAATGAGTATCGAACGAAGCTCAATATGGAAAACCGCGCTACAGCAGAGCGTTCGCCCGAATTTGAGCAGGTCTTTGTCATCTATCCCTTTAGCAAGCTCAATGCCTTTCCATTACGGGATTTCGAATACATCGGCGTGAGACCCCGTGAGCGTACCCGCGCCCAACTGATGGACCACAAGGTACTTGATCGCTGTGTTATCCTCGCACCCGTCAGTTTCCGCAAGGCCGACTATACCTTACATCGGCAACTGCGGGCAATCGACAACAACCTGCTGATCTCACAGCTCGACGATGAGCAGATCGCTGCCGAAGACGAGGTATTTATCCCCCGGGTCAAACTCATGCGCTTATTCTCCGACTTGCCCCAATTGCTGGCCAACACCAACCGTATACTGGGCCAGTGTTCTTTCAGTTTTGATTTTACCAGTGTCAAGAATAAAGCAACCTTTACCGGTAACCGCTACAACGACAAGCAGCTTTTGTACAAGTACTGCATGGACGGCTTTACCAGACGTTATGGCCGTAACGATCGGGTCGCGACCGAACGCATCCAGCGCGAACTCGAGATTATCGAAAACCTGCGTTTCTCCAGTTATTTCCTCATTACCGACGATATCTGCCGCTACGCTCGTGGGCGCAATTTTCACTATGTAGGCCGCGGATCGGGGGCCAATTCTGCTGTTGCTTACTGCTTAGGGATCACCGATGTTGACCCCATTGCACTTAAGCTTCCCTTTGAGCGTTTTCTCAATCCCAAGCGCAAGAGTCCACCCGATTTTGATGTTGATTTTAGCTGGAATGAGCGCGATGAGATGTATGAGTATATCTTTAACCGTTATCAGACCGGGCATACCGCTTTGATGGGCGCCATGAGCACCTTTCGCTCCAGAAGTATCCTGCGTGAGCTGGGCAAAGTATACGGATTGCCCAAGGCCGAGATCGACCGCCTGGTGCATGAGCCCGAGCATATGCTCAACAAGAACGAAGTGACCAACACCATATTAAGCGTGTACAACCGCATGGCCGATTTCCCCAATCAACGCACCATACACGCCAGTGGCGTATTGATTTCCGAGGAACCATTGACCTGTTATTCGGCGATGGACAATCCGCCAAAAGGATTGCCGACTATGCAGTTTGATATGTATGTGGCCGAAGATATCGGTTTTGAAAAGTTCGATATCCTTTCGCAGCGTGGCATCGGCCATATCAAAGATTGTCGTACCATTGTGCGGGAAAACTTGGGCGTGGTCATTGATACCGACAACCCCAAGCGTTTCTTTCAGGATGCCCATATCGCAGCGCAATTAAAATCGGCCAATACCATCGGCTGTTTCTATATCGAGAGCCCGGCCATGCGGCAGCTGCTCACCAAGCTGCGGTGCGATGACTACCTGACGTTGGTGGCCGCTTCATCCATTATTCGTCCCGGGGTGGCCAGTTCGGGTATGATGGGCGAGTATATCCGTCGTCATCACGACCCCACGACAGTAGTCTATCCACATCCCGTATTTAAGGAGCAGCTCGAAGAGACCTACGGCGTGATGGTCTATCAGGAAGATGTGATGAAGATCGCCAATGCCTACGGCGGGCTCGATATGGCCGATGCCGATGTGCTCCGACGGATGATGTCGGGCAAATATCGCAGCAAAGACCATCTGATCGAAATTGAGGATAAGTTCTTTTCCAACTGTAAGGCGAAGGGCTACGACGAAAAGATTAGCCGTGAGATCTGGCGGCAGATGGAGAGTTTTGCTGGCTATTCGTTTAACAAGGCACATTCAGCATCTTTTGCCGTTGAGAGTTATCAGAGTCTTTTCCTCAAGACCTACTATCCTTTGGAGTTTATGGTTGCGGTGCTCAACAATTATGGCGGGTTTTACAATCGTAAGGTCTATGTCAATGAAGCACGAATTTCAGGGGGCAATATCTGCCTGCCCTGTGTCAATCAGTCGATCTTTAATACCTCCATTCAGGGTAAGGACATTTACCTGGGTTTTGACTGCCTGCTCAATTTGGAAGGTAAACTGGCTCATCGTATTATTGAGGAACGCGAAGCCCATGGCAAGTACACCAGTCTAGAAAACTTTGTCAAACGGACACAGACGGGTATTGAGCAGGTCGTTATTTTGATTCGTGTGGGTGCCTTGCGTTTTACGGGGACGGGGAAAAAGCAATTGCTGTGGGCGGCTCATCTGATGATGAGCAAGCATAAGCCTGTCGCAGCAGGTATGGCGCTCTTTGAGACCGAAAGTCGCAAGCCTATTCTTCCCCCTTTGGAAGAAGACATCTTGGAGGATTATTACGACGAGATGGAGCTGATCGGCTTTTGCGTAACGGGTACGCTATTTGATCTTACCAAAAGCGATTACCGGGGCGATATGCCCGCTCGGGAACTCCATTTGCATGAAGGAAAGATAGTCCGCGTTGTCGGAGATTTTGTCTGTGAGAAATTTGTGAAGACTAAGCGTGGCGACCTGATGAAATTTGGTACTTTTCTCGATGCCGAGGGACGATTTTTTGATACCGTCCATTTCCCACAGACCCTAGCCAAATATCCGCTCCGTGGGGCCGGAATCTATTTGGTTGAAGGCAAAATTGTTCTGGAATATGGTTGCCCTTCTATTGAGGTGATCCGCTGTGCGAAGATGCCATTGAAACCAGATCCGAGAAGTGAGTAGTATTTTCTTTTGGATAAACGGGCAAACGCTCTACAACGAGGATTGTTCTTTCTTCACAGAGATCACGTTTTGATGCGGTAAGGTACATCGTTATAAATTTAAAATCATTGCCCCATGGATCAACTTAGTTTGTTTGAAAATGAAGGATATATTTTTCCAGAAGATCTCCTGGAATTTGAGCCAAATTTTATTACCCAGCTAGAAGCTGATCAGCTGTTTGATTTCCTGTTCAGGGAAGTGCCTTGGCAGCAGACATCCAAAAAAATGTATGATCGAACGGTGCTGACTCCTCGGTTGACAGCCTGGTATGGTGATGAGGATGTAGAGTATCAGCTGGCCGGAAAAATGATAGGCGCTAACGAATGGCTTAAGCCTTTAAAGGCGTTGAAGGAGCGGATTGAAAAGCGGTTTCATTGTACTTTCAATTCCGTATTGCTCAATTTATATCGTGACAACAATGATTCAGTAGCCTGGCACCGCGATCGTGAAAGCGAATTAGGCAACAGACCCGTGATTGGGTCGGTGAGTCTGGGGCAAGCACGCTATTTTGATTTCAGAAAGGTGGACGATCACAGCAAGAGGTATTCATTACTGCTTAAGCATGGCTCATTACTATTGATGAAAGGTAATCTGCAGGAGATATGGGAACATCGCATCGCAAAATCCACGCAAAAGATGAGTGCACGTATCAACCTGACTTTTCGCCTGATCAACGAACAAAAGAGAAATAATATATAGGCATCTATTTAAGACCAGCTTTTTCTGTGCTCAACTTTTTTATAAAAGATCAAACGAAAACGAATCAACCATTGTTATAAAGGTACTTTTCATAAATTAGGTTAATAACAGGTAGTAAAAACCTTGAGATCCCCCTCCTCAAGGTTTTTTTATTTTTTTTGAAATCTACTATCCCATTATTGGGATCATAACTATATATATCAGGGCTGGTTTATTCCGGCCTTTTTTATGATATAAATCCTATCTTAGTCCTATGCTGTACAATCCCTTTGAACAAGTCACCAAAAGTTCGTTTCGCGAGCTCGTCGAGTCGGGCTACGCCGACTTTGTGCTGCAGCGCTTGGAGTGGCCCGATGTCAAGGAAAAGACAGGCTTTCTGCTCACGCCTTATGATGATATGGAAAGCGCCGATCAGCATGCCCATCAATTGGGGGCAAAGGAGGGAAGAGCACTGCAGCTGCCGCAAGACGCCGATAAAATTGAAAGCCTGTTAGCAACTGGATCAGGCTATCGGATTTTTCTGAATCGCATCAAGGAGGAGAACTGGGATAAGCGTATGCTTAAGCTCTACGAAAAAAATATCGTTAACTACCTGCGTACAAAAACCAAGTTTCAACGCAAAAATCCCATCGATATCCTTTTCTCGCTAGAATACGGTCGGGTAGTGGCGACCATTAGCGATGGGCAGACCCAAAAGAAAGTATTTGCTATCGAGATCCTTCGGTAGCCTGATCAGTTCCGAATTGAAATTCCCAATTTTCTTGCCTTGGGGCAATCCTTGTTTACAGCGCAAATTGTGTATATTCGTATCAAAGCCAAAGAAGAAAGGATACCATTATGTGCTGGGACATTAGCCTACATACCGATATTGAGATTATCAAAAAGACCTTTCCGCAATTGCGGGACGAGCGTCGTCAATTGGATTACAATTCTGATTACCTGGAAAACGTCCAGGCTATTACCTTTCCTAAATATCCGATCCTGTATAAG
>NZ_DKSP01000009.1:5934-7998 GCF_002472745.1 Sphingobacterium sp. UBA7253
ATATCCGATCCTGTATAAGGACAAGGACTCAAGCCAGCTTGCATTGACCGAGATGGAGTGGGGGGTATTGCCTACCTATATTGACGATCCCAAACTGCAGGCCGATCGCAGGCGCAATATGATTAATGTGCGTAGCGAACGTATCCTGGAAGATAAAAAGTCCTATTGGTACCGTTTGCGCAAGCAACGTTGCCTTATCCCTGTGAGTGGTACCTTTGAGCATCGTGCGGTAAAGGGCTGGAAAAAGAAAGTGCCGTACTTTATCGGCGCGGAGGGCAGAGAGCTGTTCTATCTGCCAGGTTTGTACCAGTGGCATGAGACCGTGGATGAGGATGGCGTAGTTGAACGCGTAGGTTCCTTTGGAATGCTTACACGAGCAGCCAATGAAGTGATGGCCAATATCCATAATGATGGGCCCAATAAACATCGTATGCCTTTGTTCTTACCGGAGGATCTCGAGCGTCAATGGATCGAGGATATTCAGGAGGACGATATGCCGCCGATATTTCTGTTTGAAATGCCCAATGAAAAGCTTAAACACTATCCGGTGTATACGTTGAGAGGATATCCAAACCGCCCGGATGGAAAGCATCGTTACGAAGCTTTCGACTGGGAAGGATTACCGCCATTAGGAAGCGATACTGTGCAGACTTCGTTGTTTTAAATCAATATCCAATGGGAAGTTTAACGAAATATGTATCAAATGATCGACCCGAGTTCGCTGTATTTATCGAAGATGATGATAAGGTTTGTTACGCGTACTTATGGAAAGAAGGGGAAAATATCATTGCCCATGTGTGGCTATACAATGTAGCACCAACTCCGATTGAGCCAGAATTGCAAATAGAAGAAAACCATCCCTTTTTAAATCCAGCGGAATTTGTTAAAGAAAATCTTAAACCATTTGACGCATGGTCGCCTGTTGAGGTAACCTGGGATTTTGATGAAGAAGTAATAGCTAAGATATTTTTATCCGAAAGGTTGATCGCGACACTTACTGTAAGGGCAAGTCCCGGTTGGTCCAGCTTGGTAACTAAAGATGGCCCATTGGCGCAGAAGATGTAAAAACATATGCTATTGCACTGTTCCTTTTATAAAGATTCTTTATAACTTTAATATGTCGGTTAAAATATAAGACAACTAGCTAGCACCTTAGTTTACTAAGGTGCTTTTTGCTTTTCGTACCCCCGGGCGGCCCGATCTTAATTGTAAGTTAGCCTAGGTAAATCTTTTTGAGGCGGCTGGTTAGCAATTCAATTTTCCTTTCCAAAATAAGATGATAGAAGTTTTCGAAGCAATCCTGATAGATTACCTATAATACCTATAGTCGTCAGTTTCCATTACATCGTCATCAAACCATTCATCATCCAGATACTTGTAAAGATCATTTAAATCAGCTACTTCCTGACTTGTTTGAAAAAAAGGTTGAAACCAAATCCAAAAATTCTCCTGGTCTTTATAAGGATCGGGTAGTGGTACAATCACTGTACCACGGAATAGATCTCCAGGATGTTCCTTATACCTGAAGTGTGTAAACTTTTCATTTAAATTTTTCATGACAGTCATTTGGTGCGAATGCCACAAATGCTGTACCGGAGAGATTATATTAGCGTCAAAGTCAATTTTAGCACAACATTTTAAAGAAATGGACAAAGTTATTCAATATTGTTTATTTCATGACAGGCAAAGTCCTTAATATTCTAGCCCATCTGGAAACCCCGTAGCGCCAAGAAAAAAAGCTAGATGAACAATTGTTATATGGAAACATAAAATTACAACTATAGTTAAAGGCTTAAGGGTCTTTAAATCAATTCCAAGTAAAATAATTTGAGTAAGGTATTTATCGTAGTGTATACCGTATGCTAGCGTAAAAATAGATTGTGGAATTAAGGAAATCCCTAACAGAACCTTTGTCAGTTGGCTATCTTGTAGTGAACCAATATTATTCAATATCACTATATCCGTTATTGTGAAAAGTATTGAACTAACAACCAAACACAAAAATAAGCCCCTCTCTCGGGCGGTGTTTTTTTTAGTCGCATTACCAGATCTCTTCAGATATTT
>NZ_DKSP01000009.1:8194-9407 GCF_002472745.1 Sphingobacterium sp. UBA7253
ATTTTCCAATCCAAAGTCTTCACCTGTCAGTCCACGTATTCCGCCGTACATCATTACTAAATATACGATTACGCACGGAAGCAAGGGCATCAATATGAAGATCGTTTCGGTATTCATTTCCATAATAGGTTAGCTATTTTTAATTATTACGCCAAACTTCCTTTTACAAAGGTGCCGCGCAATGTGATTATTTTATTGCTGCAATTCCAGTTTTCAATTTCTAGGCATTTCTTTACAGAATGGGCTCGGAAAACCAACCGACAATTTAATTGTTAGATCTGATATATTTCATTGCCCTCAGTAGCATAGGAGCCACTATAATTCAATTCAGCATTTAGCTCTATCGCAAAAGTTTTTGTGAGATATTCTAATTCTTCCATTAAAAAGGCCACTAAGACAGTTCGGATCTTTTCTATTTTATACTCTTTAGAATTTATAGATGCCACTAAGTACCTGCCTTTTGTTTCTTCCATTGGGGAAAGAGAGATACGATCGTTGTTGACTGAGTAGATTTCTATCCTGTCGTTGTCAGAATCTGTATTAAAAAACAAGTATCGACTTTCATAAAAGGAGGCCGAGCCTACTTCATTTTTTAACTTCCCACATATCCGAAATGAAAAGTAGTCGGGCAAATTCCCGTCGGATTCATAGATAACATCTGAATTCTGATTAGCTAACAGGAGCACAAAATAAGGTGAGCGTAGTACTTTTTTTACCTCATTTAGAATAGTATAGAAGTCTTTTTTATAAAATGGTTCGAAAGCAATTCTAAATTTTGAAGGCTTATTACAGACTTCATGAAAGGTTTTTAGCTTGGCTTGAAGAGATTTATACATTGGGTATTTTGTTGATTTAGTTATATAATTTTAAGCTATACATTATGGCTATTAGTTGAAAGCCCTGTTAAGATAATAATTTTATCGGAGAAATAAAATTATAAACTCTAAGGCCTTCGGCGCTGAAGATATAGTTCATTTATTAAAAATAACCGATGTTTCGTCCTTGGACCTTAGTACAATTGCAGATAGTGCTAACTCTTTCAGCGAATCGTGAAAAAAGGAAATGTTGAGAGTTACAGCTTTTTCCATATTGCCTATTTCAAGCACGGCCAAACCGCCATTGAGTAATGTGTATTTGAGGCTGAAAGATGATTTCATTGATATCGAGCAAATTTCTTTCACAATTTAAAAAGAATATCACTTGCGTCCTAAAC
>NZ_DKSP01000164.1:0-474 GCF_002472745.1 Sphingobacterium sp. UBA7253
TTCAGGGCGTTGCTTTTCTTGGATTCCCACCCCGATTCAAGAACCCTATATTCCGACAATAGGCGATGATAGCCCAAGATCCTGCTGCCCCTTTCAAGATCTGCTGTTTTCAGGATTTCCAGACGTTCTATGAGGCCCGATCTTTCACTGGTATACCATTCATAAGTACCTTTATTTATCAGATATTCTTTTACCTCTGAACTGATCCCCTGAAGGATTAGGGATTCATCCTTTTCTAGGGGGGCGAACTCATGTTTATAGTATAGCATCCAAAGTGGATCTGCGGCACTCACAGCCCCTGAATAATTGGTAAGTTCCTTGATAGCAGTATTTCGGATAGTATCGGACTGCATTTTATAGGAATCATTGGTCTGCTGCATAGCCATCACCAGACCCATTCGCATGGTCTGGGGCCCTGAGCCTGAAAGGGGGCGCCTGTCCAGCTTGGGATAACTTGGATGAAGGCCCCAGGTG
>NZ_DKSP01000164.1:616-24295 GCF_002472745.1 Sphingobacterium sp. UBA7253
AGGTGAGCCAATACTGATAATTCAGTCCGAGAAATCCAGAAGTCGGGGTAAATTTCTTTCGGTCCCACTGTTTATGCACCATGCGCTCCTGCTGATTGACAATATGTTTATCGGTCTGACGCTTGATCCGCTGGCCAATGACAGGTTTAGATCCAAGCAGAAAAATAACAATAGCTAATATTCTCCACATAATTCAATGTTTTACTGCGCCATAGTTCCTTAATATCTCGTTTGCTTTTTGGATGTCCTTATTGACGAAATTTTTAAAAGGATTCACCGTTTTTAGTAATCCATTTATTTTTGTCCAATAAACCGAACGTTCCATACTGAAAAGAAGCGCGCGCATCACCTTTAATTCGATAATGATCTTCCGCAAAAGAAAATCCCGCTTTTCATAATCCATTAAGACATTTTTGCCTTCCCTGAGAATAAAATCAGAAACTTCCGTAGCAAGATTTATTCCCCTTTCTTTTAGTTGCCTAGCTGTTCCTTCCGCTACTAAAAGCAGCCAGGGTTCTTCTTTTGAAATCTCGATAAGGCTATTGGACTGTTTAATAATTTCAGCGGTCAGAGAAGAAACCTGTAACACAGATCTACCGGACTTCAAAGCATTGTTTACTTCCGTTAGGGATCTATGGATCACCTGCTGAACGATTACCAGGGAAGACAGGTTGAGATTGATGTCTTCAACATTTTGATTGATCTGCTTTAGCATACTGTTATGCGCTGATTCGGAGGCCAGTCTGACCGCACCGTTTTCATTTACGATTGCCAGATGTTTGGTATCTGAAATTATTGTCACATAACCTTGCCCATACAAAAAATCAAAACAGAAAATAATCAGTGTTATGAGATAATACTTCATGGTTTCTTTTCTAATTTTCTTAATATATTTTCCACAATTCTCCTGTCGGTGTTTATATATTCCTTAAAGGGATTAAGACCATCCAGTATTTTCTTCCTTGTGGAGTAATAAAGGGTAGATGTCAGTGCCCTGGATGCTCCTTCGATCTGTCGGAGTTCAGTCAGTATATGCGCATAAAGCAAACGGCGATCACTGGTTTTCATCTGGTTGAGATCCCCGATTGTCAAAAACAGGCCGGCAATATATCTTCCCAATTGAACTGACCTATCTACGATTTCCTTTTCGCTATTTAAGGCTAGTGGAATAAATTCAGGATGGTCAGATGCGATACTTATTATTCTGTCCTGATGAGCAATAATCCGTTCAATGATCGGTCCGGATTCGATTCCCATACTCAGTCCCTGTAATGCCGTATGCAGGATACTGAACCTGTTCTGGATCTCCCGGTACCGCTTTTTGAGCTTCGTGGTACCCGAAGTATTTACCTGCTCATTTGCCGTAGCCACTCCCTGGCGGTCACGGGCCTCTTTCTGTCGTTCATACTCATCTTTGCTGTGACCTACCAGCTGGTGCAAAAGTTGTACATTCAGCTGGCAACTTGCAGTTTTGGATAAGCAAAGAATACAGAAACAAAAGATAATTCTCCATTTCATTGCATTACTTCTTTACGAGTCTAGAATTTCTGATAACATCATCCGCGATCTGTTTATCTATATTGATAAATCTAGCATAGGGATTTAAGGAATTGAGGATTCCACGCTGTTTGGCCCAATACATATTTCGGTGCATTCCATACGCAACGCCTCTGAGAATGGTCAATTCTGTTTGTATCCGGTTGAGTAATTTTGCCCGTTCACCGGAGTCCATCAGATTCTCCTTTCCATCTTTGAGCACAAAAGCCCCTACCTCCGTTGCAAGGTTTGTCGCCCTGTTCTTAAATTCCCTTGCACCGGCTTCGGCAAAAAGTAAAAGCACAGGATTCCCCTTTGCAAGTACCATTGCTTTTTCGACATCCTCAATAATATCGACGGTAATTCCAGCAATCTCTTTTATGCTCAGCAGTGATCTGACCACAGAAGAGACCTCGGAGAGTCCTTTATAAATTTTATCCTGTAGATCATTGACGATCTGTAACTGTCCGGTAACAGCAAGCTGACCCCGCTGGATCAGTGTCAGGTTATCGTTGACATGATCCAATTGCCTATTCATCATCGAGGCATGTGCTCCCGTTGCCGCTGCGACTGCCGGATCGGTATAGATCTGTGCTTTTACAGACAAGCTTGGCAATAAGATCAGCAAAATCATAATTATTCTAATCATTGGCCATAAGATTTAAAGTTTGAATTCCCTTTCTGTTAACTTCCCCAACAAAATCGTTCAGGGCTTTGCCAGAATATTCCAGATCTTTGACGAATGCGGTAAGGCCATCTTTGTAATTTCCAAAATGGTCCGCATAGATTTTTACGGCACTTTTTTCGGGTTTTTCGGTGGTAAACGCGAGATACTGAAATAAGGATACCTCCACGCCATACACTTCCCCTACTGTCCCCCTTCGGATGTAGACTTCTTTAAAACGTGACCTGTCCTCTTTATTCTGTAATTTGTTTATGGTAAAGATCTTGCGTCTTTCTACATCGGTAATGGACAGCAGTTTTGCTATTTCATCATAATTGGACTGGAATTTAGACTGGTCGAGTAAACAAATTGTATCCGAATTTGCCAAAATACTGTCTTTGACTATTGGATTGCCCAAAATATCGCCTAATTCTTGCGTAACGACCACGATTTCACCATAAAATTTTCTTACCGTTTTATACAGGTAAACAATGTAACCCGCCATTAATGGGCTTGCAATGGCCTTCCATGCTTCTTCGATCACCAGGGCTTTACGCTGGAATGTCCGATGTCTCATTTTCTGTAGGAATAGATCCATAATGACCAGCGTAACGATTGGAAAAAGGGTCTTGTTCTCTTTCAGATTGTCGATTTCGAACACCACAAACCTCTCTTCAAAAAGAGAGGAATCAGCGCTTTTATTGAGAACGGTACCAAATTCCTGTCCGGAAAAGAATTTCTTCAATACATACCTGTATTCATCCAGATCAAACTTTAAGAATTCATCGTCCATTATATCCTTGATCTTGTCAACGGAATACACATAAAAAGAGTCGAAATTTAATTCGTCAGGACGATGGGGGTTTTGCGGACCGGGATCGAGGTAAAAATATTCGTAATAATAGGAGGATATAACGTTTGATAAAAGTGTATCCTCTACCTGGGACAGTTTTCCGTCGGCTCCCTTCCAGAGCAGCGCTACCAGAGTTTTTAAGAAATCCTTTTTTTCTAGGTTAAACTCTTCCTGAGTCAGGGCAAAAGGATTCATGGATATCGGGTTTTCCTCAGTATAGGTAAGGTAAGTTCCTCCTAGAAAAGTACAGAGCCCCTGATAGGAATCGCCGGTATCGACGATGACAATATCCATGTTATACCTATAATACTGTTCCAGAAGCGCATTCATGAAGAAAGATTTTCCGGTACCACTAGGCCCCAGCGCAAATTTCGAACGGTTGGAAATACGGTTTGTACTCAGGTCAGCAGGATCAAATGCAAGTGGTATCCCCTGTCGGTCCGTAAACCGGATCAGAAAATCCGTTTTTTCATCGCAGGGCAGTGATTCCTTAAAGAAATAACAGAGCGTCGCATCTACCGGAGTCAAAAACAAGTCATAAACCTGTAGTTCCACGGCATTGCCGGGTAATGAAGACCTGAATAATTCGAACTGGTTGTAAGCATTTCTGCTGGGAATAATCCCCTGCTGAAATAGGGACGATTCAATAAAATTCGATGTCCTTTCCAGCAGTTCAGAATCGCAGCCGATCAAAATGGAAAAGTGTGTATTAACGAGCAACTGATTGTCTTTCGCCACATCGGCCAATAAATTATCAATATCTTCAACATAGAGCTGATTGGCCGGATCGGGCATATTGGAATGCCTCTTCCTTTTAAGTTCCAGTTTGTTCAGTGTAAACTGCTGAGCTGGAATTTCAATCACCTGATTATAGATCATGACCTTATAATCTGGCACCCTGTGCAGAAAAAATAAATTGTCAACAGGAAAATTCATCAAGCCGTTTGTTTCATTCCGTATCGCATACGCACTGATCGTATCCGGCAATTCAACAATATCCGTATCTATGAGACTAATGCATCTGATGGATCTTTTCCCCAGATTTATCTGATTGTCCTGACACTGATAATTATCCAATACTGTTTCCGTACCCTTAAAATCAAATGAAAGTATCCTGTAAAAAAGACGATTGATTTCTGCTTTTCCAAGAACCCTTGGATGAAGCCCCGCAGCATTCAATACCTCAATTACTTTACCAAGATCCCTTATAAACTTATGGAGCATCTTCTCATCGAAAGTATAGAATGTGCCTTTCTTTACCTGTTTGGTAAAGGTGATGTAGCTTCTGATTTCGGTAAATTCCCGACCGCTAAAATGTTCCTGATATTTTTGTTCCAAAAACACTTCCGATGGAACTGGTCGATACTTTCTACGGATAAATACGTCCTGCTTTTGGATTATATGTCCTTCCCCCAAAAGTTTGACCACACTGGAGAGTGCATGGTGATAGACGGAATACTTGGTTTCATCGGCATCATACTGGATGACCGGATTGGTAATACCAAGGATAATTGAATAGTCCCCCTTATCCCCAAAGAGGATCGGGAAGCCCATAAATTCATCAATGCCCGCAAAAGGTAGATTAAAGGCATGCTTACTTTGCTTTTTCATTTCTGAACAGTGTTTTGGAAGGATGGATAATAATTCCGTTGTGACGGGTTTTGTCGAATAGCCCCTTTTTCTGCTTACTGATCGTATACACCATTCCCAGGGTCATGAATACGAGGATGCCCAGACAGCCAAGTATCATGTTGGTAAATGCACCAATAAGACCTCCGCAAAGCATGCCGCCCATGATGGATATGACAGCGTAATAGATAAATTTCCCTTTAAAACCCCTGTAAATAAGGGGCTTTTGGAGCCCCTTATAAAATTGATAGTTTTTCTGGATCATACGCCAAAAAATGCCTTGATGACCACACTGACCAGAATGAGAAATAGACAGGAACCGCCCCACGACATCAGTTCTTTCGAGATATCCTGGTCACCGCTGTTCCATTTGATATAGACCCTGATTCCCCCTATCAGCCCGACGACAGCACCGATACTCAGTATCAATGTCGATATGGGATCGACATAGGTATTTAACGACGATGTGGCGGCGTCAATACCAACTGTTCCTCCTTGGGCGAAGGAACGTTCCGCAAAAAGGTAGATTGCGGCCAAAACAAGTAACTTGCTTGCTTTTACTCTCATAAGAAATAGGAATTAAAAAAGTGAATGGAAAAAAAGATTGGCGTTTTAGCTGATTCCATAGAGTGCTTTTAGGGATACACTCAGTAGGGAAAGAAAAAGACAGGAGAGAAACCAGGCCATGACCTGGGCATCAATATGATGATCTTTTCCGCTCTGCCAGTTGTAGAAGATCCGAACCCCTCCTATCAGTCCACAGATAGCCCCAAGGACCAGGGCGAAGTCTGAAAAATTAAAATACCAGCCCCTGATCTCGGAGCTGACCTGCCTGAATTCGGACAGGCCCGGCTGGGCGACAAGGTTGTGGACAAAAAAAAAGACGGCAATTGCCGTCCATATCGTTTTCTTTTTGTTCATTATTGATTAATAAGCAATTGCCTTTGTGAATTCGATCAGGTCATTTTGAGCAAGGGAGAACAATTCCTTGATGGATACGCCACCAGAACTTTCTATCGGGCCACTTGTGATCGCACCGGCATTTTCGAAGCTGTCGTCCAGAATATCTTCATCCGGTAGGTTCACCTTCGTGGAGGAATGAAATTCAGGAAATGAGATTTCACCTTGCCTGACGTTTTTAGGTTCATTACCCGATTTATTATTGCGATAAAAATCATACATAAGGTTCAGTCCATAGTATCCAAGGTAAAGCGTAGAGAGATAGAGTGTAAATTGAATCCAGTTCATAGTTCGAGATTTTTTAGGGTTTCTTTGATATGATTTGAAATTTGGGGATGTTTTTGGAGGAAGTATTGAAGGGAATAGGAAATGATCTTGTTCATGTCAATTCCCTGGGTAACCTTGAGCTGTTTGAGGAGAAATAAGGTTTTATCGTCGAGCCTGATCAGCAGTTTTTCTTTTCCGACCAGCCTGTGGGCACGTATTTCCTCGACGATAGGATCTAATGCGTTTTTTGGGACAGGTTTCTTTTTAGGGACTGTCTTGCCTGTCCCTTCATTATTATCTTTCCGAATGGTTTCCCTCAGTTCATCCGCTAATGTTTTAATATTCATGGGCATTAGTCACTTTTAAGAAAATGGTCATAGATATGGGAAAGCACCGGATAAGATACCGGACGGATCGTTTCGGGTGTATGTACTGTTGAGACTCTTTGAAAATCTATCCTGTCCGAAATTTCCGAAAGGACTGTTCCAAAATTCCGCAGAACATTCTGTACCTGTTCCTTGGTTTCGTATTTTACATTTGTCTTAATCCTGTTGGGGATAAAAAGAACCTCTGCACGTCTGTTCAGTTTTTTGACGACCATTGAAAATAGCACTGTTGAATCGACTGAAAATTCGTCATACGCAAATGGGCAGATAATGAGATCGGCGGAAGTGAAGATCGGAAGAAGACCATCATCATCCATTTTTCCGGGAAGATCAATTAAAATGATGTCCTTTGGAGATTTTAGAAGTCTCTTCTTCATTAATGGGAAGTCATCAAGTGCGGCGGGAATAATTTCATAAAACGGGTCATTTTCCAAAATTTTAGCTTTCTGCGATTTTGCAAATAGGGATTGTTGATAATCCATATCAAGAATGGTCAGGGCCTGGCGTTTCTCAATTGCCAAAAAATTGGCAAGCAGAAGCACAAGGGTACTTTTACCGCAGCCCCCCTTCTGGTTTCCAATAAGTACAAGCATAATGTTAGAGTTTGGTCAATAATGTTTTTGCTAACGCGTATTGGTGTGGGATTTTCTTTTACGTCTCCGGTTTCTGCCATGAATGGCTTCATCATCGACGTCATCCCGAATGTCGATCTGGAAATCAGGTACCGGAAAACTGCCATTTTCCGGTATGTCATCGAGAACGATTGAATTTTCAGTACTAGATGATTTATTAGCTGGCGGATTAAACCCATATCGTGCGGAATCTTCAGACCTGGCAGGTTCCAACGTTTTATCGCTATTATTTGCGGAGATAAATTCTGAAAGTGGCATCAGGTCGCCACCTTTATAGATGTTCCTACACGCATGGTCAATTACAGTATAACCATAAGGAGGTTTTCCCGGTTTTCCATGAAAAAGGATCTGGATGCCGAATTTTGATTTGAACAGTTCTGCCAGATCGGAAGTGTAACCAACATCAATAGTTCTTTCTCCACCCGGGTTTTCCCGATACAAATTTCTCACGGATGGATCATGTGCCAATTTATAGCGGTGGAAAATTGCTCGTATTTGGGATAATCTATCAAGGTCTTTCTGAAACTGCCCGATTTTACTGTCAATGACATCCAGCGATACTTCACCAACATTCTTACCGAATTTGGAAACCTGGTACTTTCCAGCGTTAAGCGTAATGCTGTAGCCCTGATTTTCCAAAATCATCATAAACTGTGCCCGTGTGGAAAAGCTGTATTGGAGGGTATTTTGTATGGATTTCAAAGCTTCTATTTTTTCGTCGTTTCCCATCACCCGGTTAAGGACCTCATAGGAACGAAGTTTCTCATAGCTATCGCTGATTTTTTTCCCGTCCCTGCCGACACGTGTTGAGACGATATGAATATGATTATTTTTTGTATCCTTGTGAAATATCAGCAAATAGGGTTGATTTTCATATCCCATTCCTTTTAACCACTTCTCCGCAATTTCTGTTAATTCTTCTTTACTATGGCTGCGGCCTTTACATGAAATCGCAACATGAAATTGTGGGTTCTTTATTTTTTTGCTCGCACTGGTCTGTAGTTCCAGATAGTTGATATAATCAGATGGGCGCAAGCTGGTCATGGCTCCAAGCGCACCGAAATTGGCTGCTTTTACCAGTTCACCTTTATCCTGCTGAATCTTGTCTGTATTATAGCGAACACCGCCAAAACTTTTAGCGGAGGATAATATTTTAACAATCATCGCTGCCCTTTGATTAACCGCATTAGATTTCTGAATTCCTGTTCAATCTGTCGCTGATATTTAATATAATCAGCTATGAGAGATGGAAATCGGGATAGTTCGCCGGGTTCCAGTTTACCCTGTAGCTTCAATGTATTGATGTGGCGGGCGAGTTGGTTGATATTATTTCCTGATCTTCCCAGTTCCGAGCCCAGTGTATCGAGCATCTGGAGTATGGTTTTAGAATCGACCAATGTCCTGGATGAACGGTTTAAAACCCTATTCCTTACAATTTCTGACCGATTTATACCAAGCGATTTTTCAAGGGCTAGGAACTGTGCCTTCTCGTTTTCCGTCAGGCGCAGTTCAAACCGGAAGACTCTATTATTTTTTTGTGTTTCAGTTTTGAGTGGTTTGTTTCTTCCCATATATCGGTTCTTTTAAATACTGACTGCCGCAATGCCCTGAAAATCTCATAGGCTAACTGGAGAAATTTAGCATTCCGTAACTCCTACTGCTTACCTATTCCCGTGAATAGGCTGCCGTGTTTTTTTAACATAGTGTTTGGATTAGATTTAGGAAAAGTGCCCCTAGAACAAGGGGGCAAGATTTAGAAAAGAGAAAAATGGAGTTGCGACATTTTTCCTTCCCTGGTCCTTGTCAACCTAAAAGGGTGATAAGATTCAGGGCAAGTTCGTTTTTGTGGGTACAAGGTCAGCAGAGCGAAATTTGTACGTACAAAGACACAACTTGCCCAAAACAAAACAAGAAACAGTGGGGGTATTTTATCGACGGCGAAAGCCTTTCAGAGGATCAAGTAGATCAAATTTTAATCTGGGTTTTGGGAATAGGCCCGGAATAAGTGCGGAACTTGGCAAGTCCCTATTATTTGTAAAATTCCGATACTGTATAGGTTGGTTGCCGGCACTCGAAGCTGCCAACCTGGCAATTCTAATTCCGGTTCCAATTCCATCCCTGATATAAAATTTACAGTTGATGGGCTGTTTAAAACGGTTTGAAACAATAGAAGTTTCCAGATAATATTTATCTATATTATTCCCAGATCCATCCAGATCTGAATAGAGTAGATTTAGGCAATGCGCCAGATCTTTATTTTTACAAAGTGGAATATGATTATTTTTGATTAAACTAAATGGTCCTAAGTATCTTTTGTCGTTCATCAGACGGACAAAGGATTTAATTGCATCTTCCATATCTTTTCTTTTTGTTCTTAATTTATATCCTTAGGTCAGTTTATCTGAATATAAATAGATTTATATAATTAATCAGCCTGATAAAAGAATATCTGTCTAGGTGTATATATGGTCATATACATATTGGGAAATGTATATTAACCTATCCCAGAATATCCATCTATTGAACTATATAATGGAATAGATATTTCTTTAATGATATTACCAGATAGTTGTACATACTGAATACGATATAGCTGGATACATAGACATTCAAATCATTGGATATACAGAAATCGGATTATTTGTTACTATAAATAGTTATCTATTTTTACGGCTATAGTGATACTTCAAAGAGTCCATTAACATTTCGTTGTAATCCTTATACCCCGAATAAATATTTGCCCGGTCATTCGCATAAGGGTAAGATACCTTTATAGTAGAGGTACATTGTTTCCCTACTTCATCATTATCCAGATAAAGATCTATCTGATTGAATTCACTGATACGATCGGTAGCACGTTTGACCAGAGAAACCGAGTTAAGCACCATAACAGTTGGTAGATTTTCTTTTTTTGTCAATTTTAGCCAGCTTAAAAAATCAAAAAAACCTTCAAATATCGCAAGATGATCTTCTTTGCCCCGTATAATTGAAATATCTTTATTTCCGATACTGGCTTTGAATCCTTTCGGGCTGGATATTTCCCAATTGTCCTTTTCATTTTTCCAACCTATCGCATAAAATAATTTCGTAGGATCGGAATAGAATTTATTACTGTAATAAACTTCCCATAATAGTCCGTTGGCTACAGAATCTACTCCCCGTTCCTGTAGGTACCTGGAAAGAACATAATTTCTACCCAATTGCTGGCTGTGTGAAAATTCGAGGATATTATCTGTTTCCCGATCAGCAGCTTTACTGGAGTCAAAGACTGGAATTTCGGCTTTTTCAAAATGGTCAAAAGTGTATTGGATCTTTTGTAAAATTTCAAAATAAGATTGGTTCGGCCAATAAGCCATCGCAAGTTGGACAATGCCACCGCCATGAATTCCTGTATGATTAGCACCACCATGATCCATCCATTTCCCCCCTTCGTCCCATACAGTTAAGGACGGAGTGTTTTTTCCTGTTTCCCGGAGCATACTATGGTAAAAAAATTCCCTGCCAGATTTTTTGACAGGGAAGTATCCCAATCGGCCAAGAAAATCCACAATGGACAACCCTTCGACACTTTTTCGGTCGATATAATTTGTCATTAAAAAGATTGATTTATAGTGGAAGAAAAATACAATTTGGCAAGCTACCCTGTACTTCTATTTTAGCCTCTTTATAACCGTCCCGTTTTTCATTCAAATAGAATCTTACGTTGTCATATTTACTGGCTCTTCTGATTGCGGCGGAAATGAATTGTGGAGAATTAAGTACTAGAATGGAAGAATAGAGTGCATACAATTGATCCCTGTGTTTTAGGTAGTCGGTAAACTCCTGGAAGATGGTTATATTTCTAGTCGATGCCTGAAAAATGCTCATCCCTTTAGGCCCAATACATAACCTAAAGTTTTTTGCATATACTTCCCATCCGCCATTTTCATTAGGCCAGCCTGCTGCGCAAAAATCTCTTCTCTTGCCCATCTGATCAATAACATAATAATGAACCTCGACAAGATTGGAGTCCGCAAATTCCCAAAGGTTAGATTCGTTCAGGAAATCGAAGACTTCACCTGAAAATTCTAACTTTCTAATTCGATCAACTTGATAGTGGGGCAATTTTATGGGTTTGCGTTTCCTTCTCGGTTTTTCTTTTATCGGAAATAAATGATGGTATTTAAAAGTCTCAGAAATAGAAGCCAATTTTTCATTAATCTCATTTGCTTCCAATGTTGGCCAATAATGCTTAGCAAAATCAACGATATTACCTCCTTTGCCCAACGTCTTATCAAACCAGGCATCTAGTGCATGATCTAACCTGAAGCCCTTTGGAATAAATTTGGCTGCTTTAAAAATATTAGAATAAAAACTTTCTTTATCGTTTGATTCGATGGGTTTAAAACCAAGATGATTCAATAAAGATTTGATGGATAAAAAATGATTAGGGGACATACCCTCATCTTGGGTATTTGTTTTTTCTGTCATATCTAAAGGTTTAAGATTTCTAAAAAAATGGAAAGATTGTCTATGGATTCAATCTAGAACCGGCATTGGGTAACGAGCCCAAAAGATTCATTCATGCCGGCTTGTGTTTTTTTCGGGACTACTCACGTCAGTCTGTACAGACCGGGCCGCCAATTGCCTGCCTATGCGTTCTCAGAAAAACGGTCAACTAGAGTTAGCTACTGTTTCTTTCGCATAATTTCCTTTTTTATCAGGATAATGCTTCATCCCCATACGTCAAAGAACAATATCGTCCTGCCCTCGCGGTGGACTATTTACCTCTCATTGCTTACAAGTCGGTTTTGTGAAAGCAGGGGACAAATGAGTCCGGCTGCACATTGTTCGATAAGTTTTTGGAAGTTGTTTTAGAGATAGGAATTAGGCTTTCTTGGATCAATACATCGCCATTGGGTCTTCTATTATTAAGCTGGATATTAATACTAAGGCCAAGTTTTGAACCTATCGTTTCCCAAGCTTTTGCAAAGGATTCGGCAACTGATCCTGATGAAAAAAAAGATAGCACATTCGTTCTCATAACTTCATGGATTTATTGTTCCATTGGTTGCAAAGCACGAAAAATGAGCAAGGCAGAAACAGTGAAAGGGGGTGAAAAGAATCTTTTCACCCCCTCTTAAAAAACTCTGTTAGAATACCATCAATGCAGGTTTTATAACAAAAGAAGAAATCGGAATATTATTAAAATTTTGATAAGTAGTTATATTGCTACAATGAATAAACCGCATTAAATGGAGATTGCCTATATTTATAACTGAACTAATAAAGTATGCACAAACAAGACTTTTTGTGATTGGTATTTCTTAATTTAGAGTTATGACTACGCCAAAAATTAGCCTTTCTTCTTTTGATCTCGATAGTGATTTTTTATTTCGTGCTCATACCTTAGGTATAACTACCATTGAAGATATCATGAATGTTAATCTCCCGAACTTACGCAAAAACGAAAATTTCAATTACAATTGGTATTTTGAATTATTACAATTTTTGGAAAGTCAGGGATTGATGAATCAATTTGTGCGAAGACAGTTATAAATCATTATAATTGGAGGTATTATAATTTTCATTTAGCCAGTTTACCATTCCGATTAAATGGCCTTTTATTTTTTTTGCTGTAGAAAACTCAACATCCAATGATTTCTTCTGTAAACTTTCGGCAGAAATAAAGCTGGTATTCGGTGTTCTGAAATGCTTCGCATAATAACTGAAAGTTTTACCGATGTCTTCTTTAGGAATAATTCCCCTCTCCATAAATAGACGTATAAAAAGTCCTATCTGTGGCACCGGCAGGTTTATTTGAGACCGGTCATTTTCCTCCCAAAGTTTAGAATCCAAAATTTCGGCCCTTCTTAACTCTATACGCTGTTTAATATTATCTTTTTTCTCTCTATAGAAAGCTTTAATTTGTTCCCTTATTGACTCATCTTCAATTTTAAATCGCCAGCTGCTTGAGAATGGAAGCTCATTTAACCTATCTTCCAATGATATCAGCAATTCCATCTGAAAATGAAGACTTGTGTTCTGAAGCATTGAGTTTGTACATTGTTTACCTAAGTAATTGAAATATTCAGGAGAATTAAAATCATATTGAATGAGAAGATCTTCTACACTTTCAGCTGTTGGATTCTCTATATTTAATAGCTTAGACAATAACATTTGTGCATATTTTAATTCTCCCCTTTTAATCTCTATTCTTTGTACTATGCTCAGCATACTAGATACTACCACCTGAATAAGAACAGAACTTAATGATGCTTTAACAAATCTTAGTTTAACAATTTCAACATTCTTCTTAAATAAGCCTTTCCCTATAAATGACGCATATTTTGTTAGTGGTAATTCTCGTAGTAACTTTTCATTTAGTTTCTCACAGTCATCTAATAGAGATTCTATGATTGACAATATTTGTAGATACAATTTGCGGATTTCATGCAGGTTCTCAATCATAATTTTAATCTTAGATACGTTGATTAAAAAAGAGTAAATTTTATCACTGGTCAATATGAGCTGTGATAATGCTGTTTTTGCCTTTTTGGTAGTGGTTCCAATAATTTCAGTAAAACTAGAAAGGAAATAGATCTTGTTAGATTTAAGAGAATTCAAAAATTCAGTTTGATCGGTCATACAATTTTTATGACCCAAATATTCTAGAGGACAAAATACTTCTTCAATTTTAAATAACCATTTACTAGTGGACCAATCCGAATATATAATTTCTTTAGCAAATTGCATAGGTTTAGAATTTGTTAGTCTGATATAATTGAGTATTCGATTTAAGATAACCTTCCTAATTTTTATGGGTTAATGCTTTTCGGGAAGATTTTTTTAACATGAATAAGATTTGCCACTATTGAAGGCTGATCTCATTTTAATTAATCTTTATCAATAAAGTTGGCTTCTAGGTCTATAAACACAGAAAAATGTCAACCTCATATTTTAGAAATCGACATTAATATTCCCGTTATATAAACCGTTATTGATTCTTGCCATACTACTTCGAATACCCTAGTTCTTGGTTACTATGATCTTAAGGTACATGGATATAAGATTCTATATGATGAATTAATCCGCTTCCATTTCATTGTCAATTATTATAATACATAAAGGGTCACGAACCAACTTTTCTCGTCAAACTCAATTTTCACCTATCCAAAACAATGGAATTACTCGACAAACTGGAAAAATATAGAATAAGTGCCCTTAAAGCCTATAAAACAAAGAAATAGGGTAAAATAGGTAGTTCATAATGGTCAAACACGAGTTTGACGAGAATATTTTTTTTGAGTGGATAGTAGGCAGATTTTAGTGAAAAATATTAGTCACTAAACAATAAAAATTATGGAACTATCTAATTCAGAAATTGAACAATTATTAAAAATCGAAAAGGAAATTATCGGAAGTGCGGATTATTCAAATAGTACAGGTAAAGGAATTTTTGACGAGACTGAACAAACTGGTACAGTCACAATGACAACTTCCTATTCATAAATGATTATTTATTAAAATTTAACATGATGGAGAATGGTTTTTCATGTATACTTATTGAAGATGAAGCATTAGCGATTGAGATGCTACAAGACTATATTAGTCGTAGGAATGATCTAATCCTTTTGGGAACTGCTATAGAGCGATCAGAAATCCAAAGTCTACTGAGAATTTGTTCTCCTACAATAATTTTCCTTGATTTAGTTATACCTTATGGAGATAAAAATGATTTCAATTATTCAAAATTTCCAGAGTCCTCAATTTTTGTTATAATTTCTGCTACACCAATAAGCCACTATAATGGAGAAATTCCCAATGGGGAAATACATGAACTATTGAAGCCGATTTCTTTCGAAGATTTCAATAAATGTATAGACAAAATTTTAAGAAATATTAAGGTAACTAATGTATAGGCTTGTAAAACCTGCAGATTTCTTTATAATTAGAAACCCAAGATTGTCAATTAGCTTTTTCGATAGAGTGAATAATTGCAAGACTGAATTGGAATTTTGGGATTTTATCGTTGAATTTTTCAAAGATCCACAGTTGCTTGATGCAATTGCTATAGCCAGTCAAGACCTTTTCAATCAATTAGAAACATTATTAAATAAACCCTTTACACAGGAAACTAGGAATATATTGCCGTCAATATATAAATACCTCAGTAGAATGTCTAACCGCCCTACTCCATTTGGAAAGTTTTCATCTATTTCAATCGGGAATATTTCAAATGTAAATACCAAACTTGTTTTAAATAACAAGTTTCTTTCTAAATACCGCTTGGATTATGCGAGCCAGGAAATAATAAATAAACAGTTATTAAACGATGAAATTACGATTGAGAATATAATCTTTTATCCAAATTCAACGCTCATCAATAATGGCGACAACTTCTCATACATCGAATATACAGAGCATTTTTCTGACAGAAAATTTAACTGGTCGAGGATTAACTCAAACATTTTAATTAATACAGTAATTGCCAATACGAGCAAAGGGCAAACAATCAAACAAATAATAAATTCTATCGGACAGTTTGGGGTAACAGAAATTCAGGCTAGAAAATTCATATTTGAGCTAATCGAGCATAAAATTCTCATACCAGAAACTGATCCTATTACTACAGTTGATAGCTTAGATCATTTTTTCAATAGAGCCCTTAATATATCTAAGGGAACAAATTTTTATAATAGTATTATTGAACTTTCGGAAATTTTAGCGTACAGTGAGTCAGAGGGAATCAGCTCATCGAAATATATTATCAAGGAAGCTTTTTCGAGTTTATTTCACAAAGATCCCAAAAATTTGTTCCAAGTGGATTCAATGAGAAAAATGACCGAAGGCAATCTAAATAATATCGAAATTTCAATTATAATTCGCGAGATTTTCGAATTAATACACTTAAATCATAATAAAGAAGCTGACGATCTACAACTTTTCACAAAGAAATTTTACTCACGATATGGAGATCAGGAAATTCCCTTGATGGAGGCTTTAGATTTTGAACAAGGTATTGGATATGGTACCCAAGCCTCAATTTTAGAAAGAGAACTCCCACTGCTAAATGGACTAACTGGCAGTCAAACAAACAATCTCCCCGATTATTCTGCATTTGTTGAATCAATTGTAGAAAAGTATTCTGAAAAGCCAGATTATAGTAAACGTTCAATAGAACTGAAAGAAAAAGACTTTGAGATATTTGGGACGAAGAATAATTCAGAAAAAAACAAGTTACCCCTTGGCTTATATATATTCGGAAACCTATTAGAAACAAAATCTGATATTAAGGATTTCAGATTTCATTTAAAAGGTTGTGGAGGCTCATCGTCTTTACCGTTGCTCACCCGTTTTTCATATCTTGATGAGACACTAAAGACCAAACTTTTAAAGCTTGCACGAGAAGAACAAAACCAATTAAATGAAACTATTCTGGCAGAGATCGTATTTTATCCTAAATCCAATGCCGGAAACATTCTTGCAAGGCCAAGTTTATACGAATATGAAATTCCTATTATTGGTCAAGCTGCCGTTGATAAGGATCATACAATACTATTAAGTGATATATATTTAAAAATAGTAAACGGAAAGGTAATTTTAAGATCAAAAAATCTAAACAAACGTATACTTCCTAGACTCAGCAGCGCGCATAACTTCCATTATGGAATGACTATTTATAGATTTTTATGTGATGTTCAACAACAAGAAAATTCCATTAAAATCTCTTGGGATTGGCATCCAAATACAAAAAAAAATTTCTTTCCCAGAATATGCTATAAGCATCTTATTCTTTCCCGTGCCGAATGGCATATCCCAAATATAGAATTTAGGACTTTGAATCTTAGGGATGCTAATGAAAAAATCGAATATTTTATAAAAAAATACCAGCTTCCTACAAAAGTTTTAATCGCCAATGGAGACAATGAAGTTTTAATTGATCTAGGTAACGAAATCGGGAAACAGATCTTTTTAAAAGAATTGAATCATAAGGATCTAAGGCTAATTGAAAATATTTATGATGAATTTAGTAGTCCAGTTGTTAATTCTGACGGCGAAGTATTGTCCAATGAAGTGATTATTCCAATTATTGGAAATTCCACTAGAGGTTCCTCTTCCCTGCCTATTCAGTCCGAAAGTAATATTAAGCGAACATTTGTTCCGGGAAGCGAATGGCTATATCTCAAAATTTATTGTGGTGAAAGAGAAAGCGATAGGATCATTCAAGAAGAATTGCAACGGATAGTTCAAGGGCTAAAGCAACATGATAAAATTCAAAAATGGTTTTATATCAGATATGCCGATCCAGAACCGCATCTCCGCGTACGATTTCAATTAAATGGAGAATTGGAAAGTACATTTTTAATAGTCTCGAAAAGTATCAACAATATCTTGGAGCCATTAATTAAAAGTCGCCGCATTTCAAAGTTCATGCTTGATACTTATGAACGGGAACTTGAACGTTATGGTTTCTCAAACATTGAAAATTGCGAATCTATATTCCACTTAGAGAGTGAAACGATTACCAAATTATTACCCTATATTAAACGTGAAGGTGAAAGCCTTAGATGGAAGCTGGCATTAGGAATGACTATGAACCTTCTTTCAGCATTCAATTATACAATTGCTGAACAAATATCATTGCTTAATTTATGGAGAGACAGTTTTCTTGAAGAATTTGGCACTGTACCAAAATTAAAGTACAAACTGGATAAAAATTTCCGGGAAAAGAAGGATGAGATTTCTTCATTTATGAAAATAGAGAACATTAATTACGGCTCGATACTCAAAGAATATAAGGACCAAATGACTTTAATCGCAGATCAATGCAATAAGAATAAAGATTTTCAAATGATGACCGTTAGAATAATTGGCTCTCTGACACATATGCTTTTGAATAGAATTTTCTTCACCAAACAAAGAGAACAGGAAATGGTAATTTACCATTTCCTTGCTAAGATCTTAAATAGTGAGTTCAGGAGAACTGGATGTTAAAAAGCAATTATCCTCCAGTTAATCCCAATCGTTTAAACAATTCTGCTTTATATTGACCACCAATTGGTACATCGTCCAAACTGCCTTTCATTTTTATTATATTACCTTCAACTTGCTTAGCATAATCTAGATTAATGATGTAAGATTTGTGTACTCGGATAAACTGCTTTGCATTGACCAAGGATTCTTCCATTTCCATCAGTTTTTTCCACACATGGTATGTTTTTTCCAATGTTTCAACCCAAACGTAATCCTTATCTGCCTTGATTGAATATACTTCATCATAAGGTGTAATGATAATATTTGACCTATCTTTAATTATAAGAAAGTTCAGTTCCGGTTTGGTTCCCTTCTCCAAGTTTAAGTACGCCTGGGCTTTTTCTATAGTCTGCAAAAGACGATCTACGCCAAATGGCTTAAGTATATAATCTAGGACATTTAATTGATATCCTTCGATAGCATGTGATAGATCACCAGTAACAAATACAAATAAAGGAGGATTTTTAAGGCTTTTAAGAAAATTAACACCATCCAAGTCAGGCATTTGAATATCACAGAATACCAGATTTATTTCGTTTGATCTTAACACTTTCATTGCATCAAATGCATTATTAAATACTCCCACAATTTTTATATCGGGAATTTTCTCTAAATGAGACACGAGTATTTCCTGTGCCAGTTGTTCATCATCAATTACAATACATTTAATCATTTTTCAAGATTTATTACAATTCAATTTCAAGTACGACAGTGTAACTATTCAGATTATCAGATATGTCTAATTTATATCTATCCTTATACCGAAGTTCCAGTCTCCTCTTAACATTTTTCAATCCGATGCCACCTTTTGGTGGTTCGGTACTGCTTTTATTTACTCCATTAGCAACTACGAACTTCAATACACCTGAATCAATTGTTAATGAAACATCAACCCTTGCATCTGCTCTGCTTCTTTCCGGTCCATGTTTGATCGCATTTTCGATAAAAGGCAATAGCATTAATGGGACTATTCGATAAGGTTCCTTTATCTTCACTATATTAAAATTCAGATTTATGTTATTACCGAATCTGATCTGGATAAGGTCCAGATAATCATTTAAAAACTGAATTTCTTTTGCGATGAATATTTTATCATCATTGGTCTGATAAAGCAAATACCGTAACATATTAGACAGTTTCATTATGGTATTAGGAGTACTGGGTTCTCCTTTTTCAGCCAGCCTATATATGCTATTTAACGTATTAAATAAAAAATGGGGAGAGATCTGAGATTTAAGAATTTCTAATTCCATCTTAAGGTTATCTCTTTCCAGATTTGCTTTATCTAATTCAAGATTTGCTTTATCTAATTCAAGATTAGTAGTCTTTAATTCTAAATTTGCTTTTTCAAGTTCGAGTTCGGCCTGGTTCTTTTCTAATAAAAGCATCTTGTTGCCTTGAACAATAAGATGCTTAACCAATTTTGGTGTTAATGGTAGGGATACAAGGGTTAAAAAATCAGGAAATGCACCAGGAAATTTTTTAAGTTGATAAATACCGAAATAGCCATCACTGGTAAAAAATTTCACATACTTATAAATGCCACTACCTTCCTTTAATTCAAAATCAGTAAGAAACTCACATGCAAAATAAGTAATATTTAACCACCAGATATATGATAGGATAATAAATATTATGAGGGGAAGTACTTTTCTTTTTTCTATCCATTTTGAAATAAGCCAAATACCGGAATAGAACAAGGATGTAGTAACAAAAAGTTCTTTTGCTACTAAAATCCAGATATAGCTCCCTCCTAGCCTTCTATAAGTAAAATAATACGTAAAAAAGACCAACATCCAAAAAATTATATGCACGATCACCCTAACGAAAGGGGTGTACCATTTCCCCCAAATAATTTCTCTTCTCATGTAATATTGGTTTACTTACTAATATCTCCCTATGCAATATGTAGTCAAAAATTTACTAAATATAATAAAGAAAGATCTTAAAGAAAGATAATCGGCACATAACATGATACAATAATAATTTGCGCAAAACTTAACAACCTCTAACTAAAGCAATTAAAAAAAATATTCACTTTTTTTGGTAAGCCTAAAGATACCAAATCGTTACATTCCAAAATATCGGGCAAATCCCATGATTTATCAAGGTCAAAATACAGTTGGACGAGAATATTTAAAATTAAGGCTTTATAAGCGTATTTTAATCGGCTATAAATTGATATTAGAATTTTTATCCGCATCTATCAATTTTTGGATAGAAATCTAACTTAATGATGTTGCACCCTTTTTATAGTAATAAAGGCATGGAGCAGATAGTAATCATAGAGCCTATTGAAGAGAATCGTGGAAAATCAGTTTCTAAAATAATTCGCCATAAACCTAATCATTGCAGATTTCCGGTGACCGGTCTCCCATGGACAGTAATTGAAACTCCAGAGGTTGTGATTTCTGAGCAATCTAGAAGTTTAATGGGAGCAAATATGCAACTTTTTGAATTTGAAGTAAAGCAAGAAGCATCAATACTATTTAGACTGACAAAACCAACGACATTTCTTTTTTTTCATTTGTGCGGAGAGATTGAATACTTTACTTATCAAGGTGAAAAGCTTACAAAAATGCGCAAACCAACATTTTATCTAACTTATGGGCCAGCGGTCAGATATAAGATGAAATTAGAGAACGGTCATCATGCTATTCTAGGTATCGCATTGGAACAGCTTTGGTCTTTTACAACGGAAGAATCTCCTTCGATTTTTGATGAATTATACAATGCCTGGTTGACTAGTTCCAATACACCGATAATACTTCCCCATAAAAGAATTATTAAAGAGGTCTGGAGCATATTAGGGAGACTAAGGATGACTGTAGTAAGGAACATGGAAGATCATATTGGTATACTAAAACAGATTTCTACCTGTTTGACAACTTATCATAAATATATTGTTGAAGACTACAAAAACACGAATAGACCAGAAGAGATAATTGGCGAAAATATCAAACTTTATTTACATAATCATTATATGTTTGAAGATGAATGTAGGCTTACCACAATCCAAATAAAACTTAAGTTAACCGAATGGCAGCTTCGAAAAATTTCCAAAAATATATTCGGCTGTTCAATTGGACAATATCTCAATAATCTTCGCTTAGAAAAATCTATCCAATTTTTATTAGAAACCGATTTGACCGTTAATGAAATAACAGTTCGAATTGGCTTTACTTCACCAACAACATTTTCCAATTATTTTAGAAATAAAACAGGTTACTCCCCAACTACCTTTCGAAAGAAAAGCAAAAAAAGCTATTGAAAATTGAGAATATTAAAAATATTAACGAATAATTCTCTCCATTTTCAATAGGTTAACACCAAATCATATTGATATTTTAGGAATCACTTATTTCCATAACTATAAACTATTAAATATGAAAAGCTTAACATCCTTATTAACCTGGCGTTCGTTGAATTTTAGAATACCAAGTTTTTGTACATTGGTTATTTTCATTGGGCAACTATTTGTAATTCAATTATGTTTTGCTCAATTAAGCACAAACGAAAATCCTATATCCCAAACTCTGAAACTTGATTTAAAGAAAGGTATTGACACTAAACAAACTTCCGGTATACCAGATTTAAAAAGATTAATAGAAGAGGACAGACAAGACAGCATCAATAATCGACCTCCGAGATTTGGATATAAAATTAAAGTAGATTGGAATATTCAGAATTCTGGAACCTGGGAAGATCTCCCCGATGGTGGCAGATTATGGCGTTTTAAGATCAACAGCCCAAAAGCCATTTCTATTAATTTATTATATGATAAATTTTGGCTACCTGAAGGAGGAAAACTATTCATATATAATGAAGGTAAATCACAGACCTTTGGAGCTTTCACCAGTATAAATAATAAAGGCACTAAAGAAAAACCAGGCAAATTTGCTACCGCATTAATCTATGGTGATAATACTATACTCGAATACTATCAACCTAAAGGAGTAACTGACCTACCAATTATCTCAATTAGTTATGTTGTTCATGGATATAGGTATGTAATAATCGGAGATCAACCTTCCCAAATATCTAATAAGGCTTTATCTTGCTACATCAACATCAATTGCCCTGAAGGATCACAGTTCCAAATAGAAAAACAAGCAGTAGCAGTAATCGTAATAAACGGGAATGCACTATGTACCGGATCACTAATTACTACTGCTACACGAGATATGAGCCCTTATTTTTTAACAGCAAATCATTGTTTAGGTTCTTTGGATGCAGTCAATAATCCAGATGCGTCAGACTGGACATTTTGGTGGAATTATGAAAGTCCAAACTGTTCCAATCCTTCTACAGCACCTCCACACTTTACAACCAGTGGAGCAACGCTAGTGGCAAACTATGAGCCATCTGACATGGCTTTATTCCGCCTATCAGAAGACCCAAAAAATCTAACAAATTATAACCCTGCTTGGGTGGGATGGGATAGAAATACAACCAGCGCAACATCGGCAACGGGAATTCATCATCCTGCAGGCATGATTAAAAAAATCTCGCTTTCTTATCAAAACGTAACTTCATATCCTAGTTCGATAAGTTGGTTAGGAGGAGGAACTTCTCCCGCAAATTCACATTGGGCAGTCAATTTTACAGATGGTACAACAGAAGGAGGGTCTTCTGGTTCATTTATCCTAAATCAAAACAAATTAATCATTGGTCAACTGCATGGGGGTGACAATATCTGCGCCCCAGTTACAAAATATTATGGTAAAATTGACTGGTCGTGGAACAGTGGAACAATTGCGCAACGTAGATTAAGAGACTGGCTTGACCCTACAGGGACAGGATTAGCTATCGCATACACAAAACAACGTAGTATTATTGGCCCTGAACTAAATTGCTCTGGTTCTAAAACATACACATTAGAGTCTCCACCTGTGGGTGCGACCATAACTTGGTCAACCTATGGATCGGGTGTATTTTCTGTCTCAGGATCAGGAGCAACAGCAACTGTAACTAAAATCGGCGATGGCAGCGATATTTTACAGGCTAAAATTGGTTCTTTTATTTTAGCTGAAAAACGTATTACAACCTTAACATCAACATCCATACAAAGTACAAAATATGGAAATTGTAATTCCAGCGGTTGGCAGGAATGGTTCCTAGTTGGAAATTCTGACAACGGTACCTCTGGCTGGTATTGGTACACAAGCACCTTGCCTCCAAATGTCCAGGTAAATATTTATAATCCCAATTCAACAACAACGTGGGTATCTATCAAAGGTGGCGGAGGTGCAATTAATTGTAGCTATACAGACAATTGTGGCAGACCACAAGGTGGCGGTGTAACGATATATGCGGCATGTCCAACGTCGGCGTTATTCAAAGCAGACTATAATTCTAAAAGTAAAAAAATCAATATAAGTCCGATTGAAGGAAACAATCCAAAGGATTATACAAAAGCTACATATATTAAAAACATCAAATTATATTCACCAAATGGAACAGGAGCGATCGTAGATCTTAATTACAAAGATGGAGGTTTACAGAAGATAATTGATGTTCCAGAATTGCGGGAGGGACGTTATTTAATAGAAATTACTATTGGAGATCTTAAGGAGATGGTAGCTATTGATATCCAATAGGTAATGTAGCGAAATTACAATGGTGTACGTTCTCTCTATTACTAATTAAACAAACTAAATATGAAAAATTATTTAAAATTTCTAATTCTATCCGTTATTGCTGTTTCCATCGGATCATGTAAAAGTGAAGATGAAA